>SLCY01000062.1 GCA_007125585.1 Bacteroidales bacterium | reverse complement strand
TTTTTTCATATTTTGTCCAAAGGTTGAAATGTCAAATAGGTTTAAGGGTTTAAAAGTTTAAAGGTTTATGGGTTGAATGGTTTAAAGGTTTAAAAGCCAATAGCTAACAGCCAACAGCCAACAGCTTCGTTCCATCGTTCTTCCGCCTTCGGCGGCGATGTACTTTTTCTTTGGCTCCCATCCAAAGAAAAAGCTACCTAAAAGAAAGATCCCCGTTTCTGATGCATCAAAGGCGGATTTGCCTTTAACCTCACCAGGGGCAAGCGGCACATCGCATCTCAACCATCCACCAATCCTATCCTGTGGCCCGCTTGCAGATGAAAAAATTACCAGTGGAAGCAAAGCGTTTCCACGCATACATCGGTTTTTTGTAACTTCGCAATCAAAAGAACAAAGCATGGATCGGGATCTGAAAGACCGTTATGTCCGCAACGAAAAAATGCTCAGCCCGGAAGAAAACCAGCGTTTGCGCTCTTTCCGTGTGGCCGTGGTGGGATGTGGCGGTCTCGGCGGACATATCATCGAGATGCTTGCTCGTCTGGGCATCGGTCATCTTACCCTGATCGATGGCGACGTGTTCGAAGTTTCGAACCTGAACCGGCAGCTGTTGTCCCTTCCCGGAAATACAGGCAAACCAAAGGCATTGGCTGCAGAAAAACGGGTCAGGCTTGTCAATCCCGACATCTCGGTCGCCGCAAGGCATCAGTTTCTCACAAAAGAAAACGCAAAAGAACTGCTGGGCCACCATGATATTATCTGTGATGCACTTGACAACATCTCCTCACGCCGTATTGTGGAAGAGGTGGCTTCGGAACTCAACATCCCCATGGTATTTGGGGCCATAGCGGGCTGGTACGCACATGTTGGCACCATCATGCCAGGCGGCCGGCTTCTGGAGAAAATATACCCCACGAATGTTAACAAAGGGGCGGAGACAGATCTGGGGAACCCCTCTTTCACCCCGGCGCTGGCTGCCTCCATTCAAGTAGCGGAAACACTCAAGATCCTCCTGGACAAGGAGGGGGTTCTGAAGAACAAACTTTTGATGATCAACACGTTGGTTCATGAATACCAGGTGATCGACCTGTAAGGGAACCGAAGAAAAAGAAATGCTTAACCGCTAAAATGGGATACAGGGAAACCTGAAACGCTATCACACATGCACAGCTTTGAAGAGGCACTGGCCATCATCTTAAAGGACGTAAGCAGGACAGGTACCGAAAGGGTGGACTTCCAGGATTCACTTTTCCGTGTGCTGGCGGAGGACGTGCATTCAGATGTGGACATGCCCCCTTTTGACAAGGCTGCCATGGATGGCTATGCATGCAGACGGGTCGATTTGGGGTGCGAGCTGGAGGTTCTGGAAGTTCTTGCTGCGGGTGATATCCCCGGACAGACAGTGGGCTCCGGGCAATGCACGAAGATTATGACAGGCGCCATGGTGCCGCAGGGAGCCGATACCGTCATCATGGTGGAGCACACGAAAGAAACCGCGCCGGGCCGGGTTCGGTTCACAGGCAACAAAACGGCTTCAAACATCGCACGCAAGGCAGAAGATGTTAAAACCGGAGATCTTGTATGGCCAAAAGGCATGCCAATTCTGCCTCAGCATATCGCGATCTTTTCCTCTGTGGGAGCCGTCAGGCCCCTGGTCGCCATACAGCCCCGCGTGGCTGTGTTATCTACCGGCGACGAACTGGTAGAGCCCACCACTTTCCCTGGCCCGGGAAAGATCAGGAACAGCAATGCGTTTCAGCTTATCGCACAGGTGAAGGCCACGCACTGCATTCCCAATTATATGGGCATCATCCCCGATAGTGAGGAAGCAACGGACCAGGCTATCAGTAAAGCGCTCAGGGAAAATGATGTGGTTATCCTGACCGGCGGCGTGTCGGCCGGCGACTTCGACTTTGTGCCAAAGATCATGCGCAAAAACAAGGTGGATATCCTGTTCCGGAAAGTAGCCGTTAAACCCGGAAGGCCAACCGTATTTGGACGTACCGGCAGATCGTCGATCTTTGGGCTGCCCGGCAACCCGGTTTCATCGTTTATAAATTTTGAAACCTTTGTAAAGCCTTTGTTGCATGCCATGATGGGATGCAGCTTCCAGCCGTTGGAGCTAAAAATGCCCATGGGTATTGATTTTCATCGCAAGAAAGCCGACAGGCTGGAGTTCCTGCCGGTCACCATGAATGACATGGGGGAGATAACCCCCGTACAGTATCATGGATCGGCCCATATTCACGCCATATGTCTTGCGCAAGGCCTGATGAAGATCCCCAAAGGCATTCACGAAATAAAGAAAGGTGCATTGGCAGATGTTAGACCGTTTTAACAGAAAGATCAATTATTTACGCATTTCTGTCACCGACCGTTGCAACCTGCGCTGTCACTATTGCATGCCGGAGAACGATCCGAGCCTGCTGCGGCATGAAGATATTCTTACCTTCGAAGAGATGCAACAGGTTGTGGCGGTGGCGGTGGCGCTGGGTGTTGACAAGATCCGGCTGACAGGCGGCGAACCACTGGTCCGCAGAGATATCGTAGAACTGGTATCCATGATTGCCGCAGTCCCCGGACTGAATGACCTGTCCATGACCACCAATGCCATGCTGCTGGGAAGGTTTGCCAAAGCCCTGGCCAACGCAGGCCTAAAACGCATAAACATCAGCCTCGACACCATTGATCCCCTAAAATTCAAAAGGATCACCAGGGGAGGCGATCTTCAAAAAGTTTTTGACGGGATACAAGCTGCAAGGGAAGCCGGACTGCGACCCATCAAGGTTAACTGTGTTGTCGGGAACCAGCCTGATGTTACGGATATAAAAAACGTTGAACGCTACTGCCACGAGAACGGTCTGCACATTCGCTTCATACAGCAGATGGACCTGCAAACCGGCCATTTTGATATTGTCAAAGGGGGCACCGGCGGCGATTGCAAACACTGTAACAGGCTGCGCCTTACAAGCGATGGGAAGGTAAAGCCTTGCCTGTTCAGCGACCTGTCATTTGACATCCGCCTGCTTGGCATACAAAAAGCCATGGAAATGGCACTGGACAACAAACCGGAAAAAGGTACGGTCAGCCTCAATAACTGCTTCCATAACATCGGCGGGTGAGCTTGATCCGGGTACTTTGGGTGGAGCGAGGGAGCGAAGGAAGGCACAGCACACAGAAACGGAGGAAAAATGAAAAAATTATCACATTTAGATCACGCGGGCAAAGCCAGGATGGTGGATGTGGGATCGAAGCCTATACAGCGACGGATGGCTGTTGCACAGGGAATGATCTTTATGCAGGAAGAAACACTCAGGCTGATCAGGGAAAACCAGATAAAAAAAGGGGATGTGTTAACGGTGGCGGAGATAGCTGGCATACAGGCGGCAAAGAGGGCATCTGAGCTGATTCCCCTGTGCCACCCCTTACAAGTCACCAGGGTTGAGGTCGGGACAAAACTGATCGACGAGGCAGCCCAAAAAGGTGTTGAGGTAACGGCCACTGTGCGGTGCAGCGGACAAACAGGCGTGGAGATGGAGGCACTTACGGCCGTGAGCGTAGCTTTGCTCACCGTTTATGACATGTGTAAAGCCGTTGACAAATCGATGGCGTTGGGCCAGGTCAGGTTGCTGGAAAAGAAAAAGGAATAAGGGGTTTGCCCGGTACAATCATTTTTTGTGTTCATGGAACTAAAAATATTGTCAGTTAACGTTTCTAAAGAAAAAGGCACCATCAAAGGGCCTGTGGAGGAGGTCACCCTGAATCATCATGGGGTGATAAATGATGCCCATGCCGGTCCATGGCACCGGCAGGTAAGCATGCTGGGAAAAGAAAGCATAGACCGTTTTTCAAAACAGGCAGGGCGTCCCATTGCTTTTGGAGAGTTTGCCGAAAACCTGACCACGCAGGGCGTTGAACTGGTAAAAACATTGCCGCTTGACCGTTTCTCCGGTGACAATGCGGAACTTGAGGTTACCCAGATCGGGAAAGCCTGTCATGGTTCTGCCTGTGCCATATTCCGTGAAGTGGGTAACTGTGTGATGCCCAAAGAGGGGATTTTTGCCCGGGTGATACGGCAAGGCCCCATAAGGCCCGGCGATGTCTTGCAATACAAACCGAAGATCTTTCACTTTCATGTGATAACCCTGAGCGACAGGGCCAGCAAGGGGATATATACCGACCGCAGCGGACCACAAATCCTGGAGACACTTGAACAACATTTCGCCACAACACCCAGAAACATTAAGCTCATCCACAGCATCATTCCGGATGATGCCTCCAGCCTCAATGCGCTCATGGAGAAAACCACCCAAGATGAAGTGGATGTGATCATTACCACAGGTGGCACAGGGATCGGGCGCAGGGATATCACGGTGGAGACAGTCCAGCCAATGCTTGACAAAGAAATTCCGGGCATCATGGAGATGATCCGGGTAAAATACGGGCGTGAAAAACCAAATGCACTGTTGAGCAGGGGCGTGGCAGGATTGATAGGAGACACACTCATTTACACACTACCCGGCAGTGTCAAGGCCGTCAATGAGTACATGGAAGAGATCCTGAAGACCATGGAACACCTGATATACATGCGGCATGGCCTGGATATTCATTGACGGCATGAAAAAGCTACCGCCGGCAATCCCGGCGGTAACAGAACTGGTTGTTATTTTGGTTGTCTTTCTTACCTCGGACGGAGTGTTCCGTCTTCGTATTTGACCACAAAAGCATCTTTCACACCACGCCCCCAGATACGTTGCATTTGAAGAATGGCATCCTCAAGGTTATGGAAACGGCCGGATATAAATTTATACCAACCGTTGATATGAAACCTTTCCAGGTCTTTGTTGAGCCTGAGGTAAGATTGTGCCTCTGCAACCGACAGCTCTTCCAGGACCGCCATCACCTGTACAGAATAAAATACTTCGGGCGTCACCTCTTCTTCCATCTGGGTCTCCAGCCTAACGACATGTTCGGTGAGATCATCGATGGCACCAAAGAGCTGGGCGGTACGTGTACCCAGGTCCGTCTGTTTTTCAACAAGTCCTTCCAGCTCTTTTCGCAGGATATCCACATCGGCCCCATGGGCTTCCCCCAGGGCATGTAAGTCATCCTCAAGCTTTTCTGTACGGTCAGCCAGTTGCTCCACCCTTTTCAAATCACCGGGAAACATCGCTTCACGGGGAGGCGCCCAGTCTGTGGAGTTGGTGTTTCTTCCCAGCCTGAATGTAAGGCCAACACTGGTAAAGTTATATATATCTTTACGGCTCCCCGTCACGGGCATTGCGTCCAGCCGGTCGGAGCTGGTATACCTGAAACCAGTCTCAACACCAATATCCAGCCTTTCTGCAACCTTGAAGTTGATGCCCAATCCAAATGGAACAGCCAGTTCAAACTGGAGGTCATCCTTCGTAACGCCATCATTTTCATACCCATAAAAGCTGACTGGCGCAGTGAAATTGTTTTCAAACAACCGTGAACGGTATCCAAGCACCCCGGCGCCAATAAAGCCGTACAGGTTGACAGACTGGTTCAGTCTGCTGGCAGGATGCAGCAAGGTGTTGAGACTGACGCGCGCATTCAGTGTTGCCTCCATCAGGTCGGTTTCAAACGTAAGGTTGTTTTCCGTGTCCATGCCTTTCAGCTCTCCGTAAAGAAAGTTGGTCTGCATGGTTAGTACCGGCGACATATGGTAATTAAGCATCAACCTGCCGCCATAGGTAATCTCTTCTGAGTCGGGCAGGAAAGGCTCCTCTTTAACATCCATAAACGTGGTCAGAACGCCACCACTGATGCCAAAAGAGAATTTGTTGTAAGCTTCCGGTTCCAAATGTGCCAAAGTGCCGACGATATGGCCACGGGAACGATTATTCTCCTGGACCTCGTCATCTTCAGCCCTTACCTGTAGCGAAAACAAACCAAAAACAAAATAAAGAGCCGTAAGTACAGCTGCAATTTTCTGTATTTTCATGACAATACAACTTTATACATGAACACTTTGCATTCTATTATACTTATAAAAAGAGGCAAAGGTTACAGCTGCAGGACTTTTTGGTTTAGAACAATCCGGATATATTCCCTTCATTGTCAATATCTATCTTCTCGGCAGATGGCTGGGATGGCAGCCCGGGCATACGCATGATGGTACCTGCTATTGGGATAAGGAACCCCGCCCCGGCCGCAACTTCAAACTCCCTGATCTTAACGGTAAAATCTTTTGGCCTGCCCAACTCGTATTGATCGTCTGAGAGTGATTTCTGTGTTTTGGCAACACAAACCGGCAGTTTGTCAAGCCCGATCTTCTCAAACTGTGCTATCTGTGTCTTGGCTTTGACGGTATATTCCACATGGTCAGCCCCGTAAAGCTTTGTGGCAATGGTGTGGAGCTTCTTTTCAATATCCCATCTGAAGTCGTAAAGGGGCTCAAAGCACGTGGTGCAACTTTCGGCAGCGTCATGGACCAGCTGGGCCAGCTCTGTGGCACCCTCTCCTCCTTTTTCCCATCCTTCATAGACAGCCACGCGAACACCAAGTTCTTCACAGCGTTTTTGCACGATCGCGATCTCTTCATCGGTATCGGTGTAAAACTTATTGATCGCCACCACCGGCTTGAGGTTGAAGTGGCGGACATTCTCAATATGCTTTTCCAGGTTTTCCAACCCCTTGCCGACGGCCTCAGGATTGGGCTCTTTGAGTGCGGTAAGTTTCGCCCCGCCATGGTATTTCAATGCCCTGATCGTGGCAACCACCACGGAGGCATTGGGGGTCAATCCACCGTACTGGCATTTGATGTTGAGGAATTTTTCAGCCCCCAGTTCCGATGCGAAGCCGGCTTCCGTAACCACATAGTCAGACAAGCTAAGCCCCATTTTCGTGGCGATCAACGTGTTGGTGCCCTGGGCGATGTTGGCAAAAGGTCCACCATGGACAATGGCGGGATTGCCCTCCAGGGTCTGCACCAGGTTTGGCATGATGGCATATTTCATCAGTGCAGCCATGGCACCCTGCGCCTTAAATTCTTTTGCATACACGGGTTGATCGTCATAGGTGAAGCCGACCAGGATATTGCCAAACTTTTCTTTCAGGTCTTCCAGGTCTTTGGCCAGGCACAATGCCGCCATCACCTCGGAGGCAGCCGTGATATCAAAACCTGTTTCACGCGGCACCCCCTGTTTGGGACCACCCAGTCCGAGGACAATATGGCGCAAGGCCCGTTCATTCATGTCGATCACACGCTTCCAAACGATCCTGCGGGGATCCAGGTTCAACTTATTGTTCTTGCTCTGCAGATGATTGTCTATCAGTGCGGAGAGAAGGTTGTGTGCCTTTTCAACAGCCGCAAGGTCACCCGTAAAGTGCAGGTTGATATCTTCCATGGGGACCACCTGGGCATGACCGCCCCCGGCAGCACCTCCCTTGATGCCGAAAACAGGCCCGAGCGATGGCTCACGGATTACCACAGTGGTCTTCACGCCCAAACGGTTGAGGCCCTCCGCAAGGCCAATCGACGTGGTTGTTTTTCCTTCACCTGCAGGGGTTGGCGTAATGGCCGTCACCAGCACCAGCTTCTTCTTCCTGACAACCTTGTCGTCGATCAAACGAAGCGGCAGCTTGGCCATGTAATTACCATACTGGTAGAGTTCATGTTCATCAATACCCAGTTTTGCCGCTATCTCCGTAATTGGACGCATGGTGGCAGCCCTGGCAATGTCAAGATCAGTTTTCATAATCGATTGTTATTTATGTGAAACAGGCTTTTATCAATATTATTCGGGGGTCTTATCATCTTAAACCAACATGTTACCGGTTTTGTTTAACCCATGGTGGCCATTAGAAAACCCAATACGAGACCAAATTCTTTCATATAAAAAAACTTACGCTTAGCTTGTTTCGTCAGCATCGCTTAGGCTACGCCGGCAGGTCCCCGCCATGGTTCCCATGGAGGCCAACAACGGTTACAAATACACATCCAACCCAACCCGGAAAAATGGATTGTCAAAATAGACCTGGCTGTCCTGGTTAAAATTGTAGATCAGGAGCAGGTTCAAACGAATCCGCTCTGAAACGGGGAGGCCATATCCGGCCCCGAGAAAATAATTCTCTTCTGTGATGGTGGTGCGGTCGTCGGGATCAAAATCGGGATTCAACGGGGGCAAACGCGATTGCAAACGCAAGCGTTCATATTCTGCATGGACAAAGAAATGTGAATAGATGCGGAAACGTGAAAAAACATTTGCGCCGTATACATGGGAGGAATAAGACTCCCCGAACCAGGTATCGTTGGTATACTGGTAGTTGCCCCCCAGTCCGGCAGAAAGCCTGTTTGTTATACGGTACCCGCCATGCAGGTTGACACTGACGGCAGTAAAACTGCCCAGCTGTATCCCAAGAAACCCACCGACAAAGACCCGTTCGCGATGGGTCATGTCGCGAACATCCCGCTCCCCGGCATGCAAGCCCTGTGGGGTCAAGAGCGTTATGACAGCTGCGGCAAAAACAATGAATACAAGTGCTTTTTTCATAACTTTTTTTATTTCGGTCACATGGAGCTCGCCATGCGATGGTCATCCGTCTGTGTGGCCACCAATGATCATGGCTCGGTTCATCTGTTTATCATTTGTCAAAAGGTCGAAAGGTGAAAGAGGTTTAAGGGTTTAAAAGTTTAGGGGTTTAAGGGTTTAAAAGTTTAGGGGTTTAAGGGTTTAAAAGTTTAGGGGTTTAAGGGTTTAAGTCCCGGCATTGGCGTTCAAAACGGCTTTCCCCATCGCCCGGGCTTTCAGCAGGCATTCCTCATACTCCTTCTCCGGATCGGACCCTATGGTGATGGCGCTCCCCGCCATGTATGAAAGATACTGTTTTTTTGCATTATACAAAACACTTCTTATCACAACATTGAAATCGAAGTCCTTTTCCGGGCTGATGTAACCCACGGCGCCGGAGTATAAACCCCGGCGGGAATCCTCATAACGGTCGATCAGCTGCATGGCCCTGTGTTTCGGGGCACCTGTCATTGAGCCCATCGGGAAAGCGTTTTTTATCACATCAAGATAATGGCAATCAGGATGTATCCGGGAAGTAACGGTGCTGATCATCTGATGCACCTGCCGGAACGAATAAACGCCGTAAAGCTCTTCCACCTGCACGCTGTCTTTCTGTGCGGTACGCGACAGGTCGTTGCGCACCAGGTCAACGATCATCACATTCTCACTCCTTTCCTTGGGGTCCGCAACCAGCCATTGCTTCATCCGGCAGTCGGCTTCCGGGCTGTCACCGCGCGGGCTGGTCCCCTTGATGGGCTGAGAGATCAGTTTCGCACCCTGCTTTCGCAGGAAGCGTTCCGGGCTGGCACATACCAGGTATTTGTCATCCGCCATGTAAAAACAGGAAAAAGGGGACTGGGAAATGCTGTTCAGGGAGTCATAGAGGGCAACAGGATCAATGACGGCACCCTCTGCGAAAAATTCAATACAATAGTTCATCTCATAGATGGTGCCTGCCTGAATGTGTTCATTGATCGCCTTCAGGTGTTTCAGATAACACTTTTTGCTCACGCGCTGCTTTATCTGGATTGTTACCGGTGGTTGCCTGTCTTGTTCGATCGGCACCTTCATGATCTCTGCATAGACATGCTCCGGGTCGGAAAACAACCCATGGCCGGGCAACGTCCCGATGCGCAAACCTTCCCTGCACGGCATCACAAGAACCACGGGGAGAAAAAAATGGCATACAGGCATCCCAATGTGATCAGGGTTTTTGGAGCACAGGTGTTCCAGCTGGTTTTTAAGATCATAGGTGAACGATCCGAAAAGCCAGTCATCATAACCGTCAGCAAAAGTTTTCAGATCCTCAAAAACATTACGCTCCTTTCCCACAAAGTGATCATCAGCACCCATGGCGAAGATCCAGGGGAAAGCAGTATATTGATCGCCGGCATAGCCGTTTGAGTTCAAAAAGACCGCCGTATCGAAATGCTGGCGGGCAAACCGCAGCAGGTTCCCCTGGATGCCGCCGGCGTCATGGGGCAGCCTGAAAGACTGATAGGTTCTGATCGACATAAAAGACGGTTAGTTGGTTCGTTAATGATGGTTGAGGGTGGTATACCCGGAACCTGCCAAAAAAAATACCGGATCGTTTTCTTCTTTTCAAACAAATATACTTGATCAATGTTTCAATAATAATTATATTTCTCCTGTAAAAAAACACCACCATTTTGTCTGAAAATTTACAAAGTGCTGACGTACAGGAGGAACCGCTTCGCTTTCACATAAATTTTTTTCATTCGTCTGTGTGTAATTTCGAATGAAATAAATTTATGTATATTTGAAATTAATAAATATTCTGACACATCAAATGGAGAAAAAAATGATGAAACTAAGAATGACAGGTTTTGTTGGGGCACTGGTTTTGGGGGCCCTTATCTTTGCCCAGGCAGGCAGTGCTTTTGGTCAGGCTGATCCGCGGGCAGTTGAAATTTTTGAAACAGTTCGGGCACATTACGAACGGTCTATCGAGGGGGTCGACGATTATGTCATGGTAACAAACCTTTTCACCACATACTACAAAAAGGCTTATGACAATGGCCGTCCCTATTTTATGTCACGCACCGAAACCGAAGTGTTCGGGGTCCAGTCAACATCCTCCACCTCGGATGCTGACCTGTTTACCCCGGAAAATTATGAAAGGCTGAAAAACAATGCCACGTATGCAGGACGGGAAACAATTGATGGGTTTGACGTACACGTCCTTTCAATAGACAAGTTGGAAGGGCTTTTTGATGAAGGGGAGGGCGTCGATGATACAGTAGAGGATTTAAAGGTATATATTGATGCCGATGACTGGGTTTTGCGTCAAATGGTTTTTTCTGTAGAGACTGTAACGGAAGATGGTGTCATGAAGGTTGAACCCATGATATTGTTCAAGGATTATCGTGATGTGGAGGGAATGATGATCCCTTTTGAAACAATTTCGTTTGTTACGGGGCTGAGCGAAATGCTCACGGATGAAGAGCGCGAGGAAGCAGAACAGGGGCTTAAGGAAATGGAGAAAGAGCTGGAGCAGCTGCCGGAAGGACAAAGGCGGATGGTTGAACGATTGATGGGTGACCGTCTGAAAAGGTTCAGGGAGATGCTTGCGGAAGACCGTATAGAGTTTACTGTCAGGGTAGAAGAGGTCAGGGTCAACACCGGCATGGAAGACTGGGAGTAGGGTCTCCTGCAAACCTTCATGGGTTGTCCGGAGCCCGCAAATCTCACCATTTGATCAGATAATACGGATCAGCTTTCACCTTTTCGGTAACGAACCGGTACAGCTGTTGCATGCCGAAACTATACAGGCACACCCCGTGCAGGATGCGTTGTTGCACAATGCCGGTATTATCCAGGTCTTTCATTAACCTGTGCTTGTTCCACCATATATAACCTTTGACCGAGTATGCGCTCCGGTTCGCATGCAGGGGATATGTGATTGTTTTCAGGCTATTGCCGGTTTGAATATGGTAGGTTTCATCAAAAAACCTGAGATAAGGCACCCTTTGTTCATACTCAACGAAGTGCATCAAGCTGGATGTAACATGATCCAGGCCGATATTGACACAATGGTATCCCTGGTCGACCATTTGGCGAAAGAGCCCGTTTGGTTGAAATGACAGGTCTTTTGCATTAAAGCCTGTTTCTCCGGCTGCCATCACTGAGTAGCAAGGGTCATGATTGCGGAACTGGCTATCCCTGAAAAACATTTTGGCAAAAGCCCCATAAGCGGGCAGTTCCCCGGCAGGGTCAAAGACCTTGGTTTTCCTTACTTGCGGGGTAAAAGCCTGTGACGCGATGACGTCAAAATTTGAACGGAGCACGTCCATCAGGTAAGCGTAGGTGTTCTTTTCTTCGGTAAAGCGCCTCATGGGAGAAAGAGCCACATGGACAAAGACTTTGCCGGCCGGAACATCCTGTATGAAATTCTCAAAGGATGGCCCGGCTTTTTCATTGAAGGCCCATCTTTTGCGGAGCCACCGATGCTGCTTTACCTGTCTCCTGATGTAGTAGTAAGCAACGGTACTGTATACACTTAGTCGTCTGAAAATAATCCTGAACATAATGCACATCTTTCTTAAAGGCAGCCGAACCGGGCAGCAACCATTATTTTAACCAATCAATCCCTTTATCTGTTTTTCTGCCCAGCGATTCATTTCTGGTGAAATATTCAGTCGCCACACCGGTATCAGAAGGAGCGACGCTGCCAATATTGAGCGCAGGGGTATGTCGACAAAGAGATTTACCACCTGTCCCACCTGTTCTGACAATACCATGATTGCCATCATCAATGCCGGCACCCATAATTGTCTGCGTACAAAAGGCTGGATACGGAAATGATAATGGATAAAGGCAATCCGCAGGCAGTTAAAGAGTACGAGGGTAAGCATGCTTGCGAACGCGGCTCCTTCTATGCCCCACAGGGGAATAAACACCAGGTTGCTCAACAAGGCGAATGCCACCATCGAGATGGTAAAAAACAGGTCATGGCGATATTTTTTCGAGGTGATAAGAATGGTGGCATTCAGTCCGGCGCTCATGTCAAACAATTTGCCCATTCCGAGGAGCAGAAACACATTTTTCCCGGCACTGTATTCGGGGGGCATGAAGTGGAGGATGGCGTCGAGGTTGACCCAAAGCAGCAGGAAGAGGGCGGACCCTATCACCAGGTTGCTGGCCGAGGCCTTTTGATACATTTCTTTCATTTGCTGCATGGAGCGCGTTTTCCAAAGACCTGCGATCAGGGGGCCGGAAACCTTTACCATGGAACGATAAGGGATGAGCATCACGGATGTCATGAAGATCATGGTGGTATATATCCCTGCCGCCCCCAGGTCTATCATGCCGGCAACCATCAGGGAGTCAACACTGATCAGCAAAAAGCCACTCAGGTTATTCAACAGCGAGTACAAGCCATATACGAGCATTATCTTGCCGAGGCGCCGCATCAGGGGTGTCCATCGGGGCTTAAGCGTCAGCAATCCCTGCAAGGCCGAATAGGTGATCAACAATATCGCCGGCAGGCAATAAGCCCCGACGTACACTGCGACAAATCCTGGGAAGCTGATCACATTCAATGCGAACAGGGTGATGGAAAGGGTGACCAGCAACCGCAGCATCACTTCATGTGCCAGTGAGGGGAAGGTGTTCCTGTATACGCATCGCAGGTACGACTCAAAAATGTTGAAAAACAGGGTGGCGAGTCCCAGGGGAATGAGGTAAACAGCATATTCCACCAACAAAGGGCTTGAGTCTTTGTACAGCAAGGCAAACGGTTGCCGCAGAAACAAAAAAACCAGGGTGGTTATGGTGAATCCGGCCGTTGCCAATGCCATCACCCCAAAAAGAAATCCATGGTGGTGGTTTTTGGGGTCGTTGAAGAAGGGGAAGAAACGTGTGATGATATTCCGTGACCCCAGGGCTGCCACCTGGGCATAGATAAGAGAGATGGTGATCATGAGGTTTGCCAGTCCCACCTGGTCGGTATCCAGGAAGTTGGTAAACAGAAAGATCTTGTTCAGGTAACCTATGATGGCACCCGCATAGGAAATGATCGTAACACGGAAACTGTCGCGTTGAACGATGCCCATGGCAAAAGTTTAAAAAGCAAAGATATGATAAATCCCCCTCCTTTCTTGGCGTTCCCTGGGTTTATGCGCTGATCAGCGAATCGGCATTTTCGTAAAAGATCTTTTTCATCTTTTCCTCCGGCAGTTGAAATGACTCGATCAGGCCTTCGAAGTCAAGGCCGGTATTGTCGGTGCCGAAAAGAATTTTCCGATCGTGTTTTTCCAGGAAAAGCTTCGCCTTTTCGCGGTCACGCGTCAGGGCGTTAAAGCCACTTTTCCCTGAAACATCGCAATAAAAATTGTCATAGGTGCTGAGCAATCGGTCGATGATGCCAAAATGGTCAACCGTGCCTTTGTCGTGGAACAGTATTTTGGACGGGTCATCAGAGATATTGTTCCAGAAGTGTGGTCCGTGTCCTATGAAGTCCAGACCGGGGAATTCCTGTAAACGTTTTTCGAGGTTGGCAAAATCATAAAGATAGCCGGGGAAGTAGGTCTGTCGGTCTTCGATATGTTTTTGCAGGATGGAGGTTTTCTTTGCAAACCGGGTCAGGTAGTGTTTTGTAAGGCCGTTCAACGCCCCATTCAACAGTTTGTCCAGCATCTTTTCCTGCCTGTTGGATTTTGCCGGGACATAATGCATCCGGGGTTCTTCCATATGGAAAAGCAGTGGCAGGTCGTATTTGTCGACAATGCGAAGGTAGTCGCCAATGACCTTTTCTTCCCATTTGTGTGTCACCTTGAGTTCGCCGCAACCTTTCAAGCCCTTCTCCTTGTGATGTTTGATCTTTTTTTCCAGGTTTTCGGATTTCGGATCGGGTGCATAAAAAGGGACGATCCGGTCGGGGTATTTTTCATAGGCTTCGAACACATGTTCAGGGGGCAGGTTCTGGTAAATGTGGCTGATGGGTGCTTCGGTCTCTTCCCATGTGAGCAACCAGCATTTTGCAATGTTGTTGCCATCCATATAGTCGATCACCTGCTCGGCATCAACACCTGACAGGTCAACATGCATATGTGCATCGATCTTTTGCATAGGGCCTTTGGCGGTTCGGGAGACAGGAAATGAAACCAGAAAGATGAATTGTCATGGTTTCAATGAACGAAGAGCC
Organism: Bacteroidales bacterium; assembly: GCA_007125585.1. Lineage (GTDB taxonomy): Bacteria > Bacteroidota > Bacteroidia > Bacteroidales > UBA7960 > PUPG01. The sequence continues at coordinate 3,328 of SLCY01000062.1, read as the reverse complement.
AGTTGCTGTCAGCCGGATATGGGTTTATTTTTCCCAGGTGTCACCGCTTCTGAGCAGGTCGTTCACCGATTGGATCTTTGAGTTCTTCTTCGCTGTTTCTATTTGTCTTTCCATCAGGCCGTCGTAGCTGTCGGCCGGTGCGGCACGAATCACGCCCATGGCCACGGGAAAATCGGGTGCTTTCATCCAGCCGGTCATCCGGTGGATGCTGGGGTTTTTTGTATACATGTCATGCACCAGGAGGTCATCTTCGTTGATACCGTTTTTGCCGATCTCTACCACTTCCAGGCTGTTTCCGGTCAGCATGATGCCTTTGTCCCTGTTTTTACCAAATATCATGGGTTCTCCATGCTTGAGGAACAGTTGACGCTCTTCACGCATGTCGCGTGTGGTGACAGGTTCATGCACCTTGTCGGCATATATGATACAATTTTGCAGGATCTCCACCACGGAGGTACCATCATGTTTTGCTGCTTCATAGATCACGTCTGACATCAGCTTGATGTTGTTGTCGGGAACGCGTGCAAAGAAAGTGCCCTGGGCTCCCATTACCAGGCCTGACACGGTGAACGGATGCTCTATGGTTCCATGGGGCGAGGTTTTGGTAACGGCACCCAGTGGGGTTGTCGGTGAAAACTGTCCTTTTGTCAATCCATAAATCTGGTTATTGAACAAGAGGATGTTGATGTCGATGTTTCGGCGCAGCACATGGATAAAGTGGTTTCCGCCGATTGCCATGGAGTCACCGTCGCCTGTTGCCACCCATACACTCAGGCCGGGGTTGGCAATTTTGAGTCCGCTGGCGATGGCCGCTGCGCGACCATGGATGCCATGAAACCCGAAGGTGTCCACATAATAGGGGAAGCGTGATGAACACCCGATGCCTGACACCATGGCAAAGTTCTCTTTGCGGTATCCTATCCTGGGAAACACATTTGCCACTGCTGCCAGGATAGCATGGGCACCGCAACCGGGACACCATTTCACCATCTGGTCACTCACAAAATCCTGTTTGCTAAGCTCTACCGGCGACTTTGCAACCTTCTTGTACATAATCATGTTCTATTCCTCCAATAATTTGGTGAATCTGTCAGTGAGTTCCTGAACGTGGAAAGGCAGGCCTTGCACCTTGTTGAACTGTTGGTATTTAAATTCCGGCAATAACATCCGGAGATAGTTCACAAACTGCCCGCCATTCAGCTCACATACCACGATCTTTTTAAAACCGGACAGCACTTCCCTGGTATTTTTGGGGAGCGGTTTGATGAAGTTGAACTGTACGTGGCTGATCTTGTGCCCTTTTTTCTGCATGCGGCCTACCGTAGACGCCAGGGCGCCTTCGGTGCCTCCCCATCCAACCACAAGCAGATCGCCTTCAGGATCACCATGCACTTCCAGCAACGGGATATAATCGGCAATGCGTCCTATTTTTTCCTCACGGATGTTGACCATCAGCTGATGGTTTAGGGGGTCGGTAGACACGTTGCCATCGATATTTGTTTTTTCCAGTCCGCCAACACGATGGCGCAGGCCCTCCGAACCGGGAGCGGCCCATTTACGCACCAGTGTTTTTTCGTCCCTGCGATAGGGTTTGAATTTTGGATCATTGGGGTCTGCCATGGGCGGGTTGATTGGGGGCAGTTCATTGACATCGGGAATTTTAAAGAGTTCCGATCCGAAGCCAAGGTATCCGTCTGTAAGCAGTATGACGGGGGTCATGTGTTCCATGGCATATTTGGAAGCCAGGTAGGCATAATGAAAGCAGTTCGCCGAACTGGAGGCGGCCATCACCATCAGCGGACATTCACCATTTCTTCCAAACAGTGCCTGCATCAGGTCGGACTGTTCACTTTTGGTGGGCATGCCCGTTGAAGGGCCGGCACGTTGTACGTTCACAACGACAAGGGGAAGCTCGGTAATAACTGCCAGTCCGAGAGCTTCACTTTTCAGCGACAGTCCCGGGCCGGAGGTCGTGGTAACACCCATTGAACCGGAAAAGCTTGCCCCGATGGCCGAGCAAATGCCTGCAATCTCATCCTCAGCCTGAAACACTTTGACTCCAAGCGACTTGTGATTTGCAAGCTCCATCAGTATCTCCGTTGCCGGGGTGATCGGATAGGACCCCAGGAACAAAGGCCTCCCGCTGCGTTCAGCAGCAGCCAGCAGCCCCCATGCCGTGGCGACATTCCCGGTGATGTTGCGGTACAATCCTTTATCCATGGGTGCCGGGTCGACCTTAAAAGTAACCTTTGTCTCCTCCATGGCTTCGGCAAAATTGTATCCGGCCTTCAACGCTGTCTGGTTCGCCAAAACCACCTTCGGCTTATCCCTGAACTTCTTTTTTATCAAGGCCAGCGGCTTCTCCATTTCACGCCCGAAAAGATAGAATATCATCCCCAGCACAAACATGTTCTTGGTCCGCTCAGCAAGCCGTTTATCAACACCCAGGTCATCCAGGCTTTCCCTGGTACGCTCGGTAACAGGTGCTTTGATCACATGATAGTCATCCAGAGAACCATCTTCCAGTGGATTATCCGAGTATCCTGCCTTGCCGATTGCCTTCTCCTCGAAAGCGGAAGAATCGATCAGCAAAGTGGCCCCGGGCTTGGCCCACTTCAGGTTGGCCTTCAAGGAAGCAGGGTTCATAGCTACCAGCACATCGCACATGTCGCCGGGAGTATAAATCTTCCGCTTGCCAATGTGCATCTGAAATCCACTAACACCCGCTATGGTGTTATGTGGGGCGCGAATCTCCGCAGGAAAATCAGGGAAAGTGGCAAGGTCATTACCGGAATGGGCAGCAACTTCTGAAAACAAAGTCCCCGTCAACTGCATCCCGTCGCCGGAATCACCAACAAACTTTATCACCACATCCTCCAACTCCCGCACATCATGTTCTTTTACCATAACCATAATTCAGGATCTATTTTACAGATAAAATGATGCAGGCGTTTCTGCTTTAAACATTATATACAAACAACGTTGCGAAGTTAACGGATTATAGGATATATGCTAAAAAAAAAACAAAGTTTTTATGGCCCGGGGTGGGTTGCAAAATGCAAAATGAACAGATGATCTGTAACTGAAAGAGTATGCGTTTGGGAACAGCTGCCTTATAGTTGAACAACAATGGCATGCGCTATTTAAAACAAGTTCAAATTAAGGGTTGAACCCCCAAAAAAGCATGCAAAGTTTTATGAAAGCAATTATATTTCTCCTGTAAAAAAACACCATCATTTTGTAAAAAAACAACATACAAAATGCTGGTGTACAGGAGGAACCGCTTCGCTTTCACATGATCTTTTTTCATTCGTCTGTGTGTAATTTC
>SLCY01000015.1 GCA_007125585.1 Bacteroidales bacterium | reverse complement strand
TCTTCTTCCTCTTCTTCCTGCTCCTCTTCCCCTTCTTCATCTCCTTCTTCCTCTTCGTCGCCGTCCTCTTCCTCTTCACCGGCTTTAGGGATAAAGGGGTCGGGCAGTACGGTAAAGCTGCCAAAACTGGAAAAGCCGGCGTTATCTGTCATAAAGGGCTCGTCATCCAGGCTGACAGCCTTGACGCCCCACACAAGTTGTGTTTCTTCGGAGGGGATATCCACATCGGGTGGCCACATCATCCTTGTCCCGAAGGCTTCTGTCTCCACAAGGGGATAATTGACAAAGAAGGCCTGGCTTGGGCTTTGCCGTGGCTGCACTTCAGTGATCACCACCACATATTTGAGTCCCAGGTCGGGTGGTGGGGCGGGTGTCATGGGGCTCCAGGTAAACTGGGTGCCCATGAGTGTCATCCCTTCAATTTCCTGGTTGTTGCGTGGAGATATCAGTTCAGGCGGCTGATAGCTGGTGATGAACATGTTACGGCACACTTCCGTGGGGGTGGATATCGCGTTGTTGTTCAGGTCCACCAGGGACACGCAAAAGCTGTACAGGCCTGATGGCAGCATCCCGGTCTGTAACACGGTTTGTTCGTGATTCCCGTACAGGCGAAATGCTTCGTAAGGGATCACCTCGTCGGCAAGGAAAACATCTGTGCCAAAGGTAAGTGATCGTTGGGGGACGCCCGGCATGTGTGTTTCTGCCACCAGTTGGCCGTCGAGCGACATGCGTATCCTGATCTTGTAGGGTGTGCCTTCCAGTTCAGGATTGGTGTTGGTGACAGTAAGTATGGCCACCTCATCCCTGTTTACCCAGTCGGCAATACGGGGAGAGGGGTTGGCATCTACGCTGAGGTTTATCTGCACCTGGGCCGTGCCTGTGGCAGCAATCCCCAGGAACAGGAGCAGGCTGAGCGTGTGTCTGATGTGTTGCATGCGTTTGTGATTTATCAGAATGTCATAATGGCTAAAAGTCGAAATGTCGAGCTGTTATATAAGGTATTGGGTTACAAGGGTTACTTTTTCTTTCAATGTAAACGACCTTAAAATCGCTGTGCCAGGGAAATTTGCAGCCGGTGTTCATGGGTTGCCGCATCATTTCTTACTGACCCGTATTGGTAATAGGAATATGTGTACCCCAGGCGCAGTTCCATGGACTGTCTGACTTCATATGAAGCCCTCAGGTTTGCCCGCCAGCGGTGGTCTGTGGTGAAGCCCTCCCGGGTGATGCCAGAATGAGCGAGCATGACGGAGGGTATCAGTCTGTTTCCCATGATGCGGTACCTGGCCGTCAGGCCTATGTGGTAGAGGTCCAGGTCCATCGCGGGTGTTTCGTTTTGCAGGTACATTCCCATCAGGCCAATGTTGAAAGGGATGGAGGTAAACACGAGGTTGTAGCTTGCGTTGTAGCTTGTTGACCGGGTGGAGATGAATTCACCGGTAAAGACATTGAACTCATCAAACAGCTGGATGCTGGCTGTTGCGTTGATGATATGGTTTATATTGTTGCGGGTTACCTGCAGTCCCGGTGTGACAGAGAACATGTTTTGGATCATCTCCACTTTGAGGGTGTCGAACAGCACATTGTTGCGAAACCCGAAGTTCGAATACATGGTGCTGATATTGAAGGCTTCCGTTATTTGGGTATAGAGGTTGGCATTGGCAATGATCCTGGTGGTGGATTCGGCCTGGTTGTTTTGCAGGTTGTTTTGGCGGATCCCGGCGGTGCCGTTGAGGAGCAGTCTGTTGTCCCACAGCCGGAGGTTGGCTTTCAGGTTGTAATCGATAAGGTCGCGTTCCATGGCCCGGTATCCAACAGGTTCGAATCCCGGTCCGATGTAGCGCACTTCGCCACCCAGTCCAACGTGGCTTGACTGCCATTCGAGTGAGGAGATGTTTGAAAAGTCGGTGTTGGTGGAGCCGTTGACGGTGATGAGGTTGCCGGCCTGGTCGAGAAGTTCGCTCTCCATCGGCATGGCAGGACCGTTCAGGTCGTGGGAAAATGCAGATCCTGCCGTTTCGGTGACAAGCTTCACTGTTTCGGATATTTGTATTTGCAACCTGGGTGAGAGGGTAAAGCCCTGCTGGGGTTGCAGGCCGGCAGGCGGCATGTCGACGGATGATTCTTCGTCGTTCCGGTAAACCATGTTTAAAGTAAACAGCGTGCCCCCGGCTTGTCCAAACCCGATGCGTGATGCAAGGATCCTTTGTTCGTATGCTCCAACAATGTTTTCGACCGGATTGGCATTGATGGCAAGTTGTGACCGGCCGTAGTGGGCTGAAAAGAGAAACTTTCCCGGGTTGAGTTCAATACCCACGCCAAAAATGGGAATATCGCCTGTTGTCAGGGAGGAAAAGTTGGGCGACTGGCTGCCCAGGTATGCCTGGGCCCATTTATAGGTGGGGTTGATGTTGATGTTGTTCCTGGGGTTCTGCACGTAGTCGATCAGCCGTTCCTCCGGCAGGGAGGGAAGGTGGTAGGCGGTGCTTTGATTGGTGATATCTATCCCGAACGGCATGCTGAAATGCTTGCCGGCAGTGACTGTGGCGTGGGCCGAAAAACGGGCAAGGTCTGACGGAAAGCGCGGCCTGAAATCATCATATCCCAGGGTGGAATAGTTATACATGTCATAGAAAATGCCAATATTGCCCTGTATCCCAAAAGGTTCTGCTGGTTGGACAGACTGTTGGGATACCAGCCATATGACGGTCGTTGCCAGGGTTCGTGTAAGGGTAAGCTTTTTCATGGTCGACAGGGTGATAATGCTTTTTAGCCTGTGTGTCCGGCTGTGGCCGTTGATTTTTATGTGCATAACACCTGCATGCGTTTTAATCAACTGTTTGAATGCAAATCAGAAATACAGGTCCAAAAATGATTTGCGCTGGGGGTAGTCACACTATATTTATTTAGATTAAATAAAATTAAAAAAGTATAACATGGAAAGGAAGTATATGTTCAAAAGTTTATTGAATTAATCAATGCAAGGACAAGCGTTATTATCAACATTTGAAACCATGGTAAAACGAGTTTTACGAAAGAGTTTCATTTTTTGCGATTGGCAGCAGCATCATCATTTTTTACCATTCGGGTGATACGTGTGGGGTAAAAAGATGTTTTTGTTGTGGGATACCATGCCTTATATTTAATTAGACTAAGTAAAATTAATATAAAATTTTAATATAGCAATGAAAAAGTTGATTTTTTTTGCCTGTTTACTTGGCGGAGGCTTAGCCCCTTCACGGTTTTTCCTCCGGAAAATTTAATCGAAGCCATTGGTTATACATACACAATTGTGGTTAAAAGTGTGACGATACGGAATTATTTATTATATTCGTAATGGCTTAGATGAGAATCATTCTCCCGAACTGGTTATAAATGATATGTCTGATCAGCGAATTATCGATTTGTTAAGGGGTGCAGGCCTCAGGGTGACGCCGCAGCGCCTGGCGGTGTTCAAGGCTGTAAGGATGCATCACAATCACCCGACTGCTGATCAGCTGATCGGGCAGGTCAAAAAGATGCATCCGGGTATTGCTACGGGTACGGTGTACAAGATACTTGACATATTGGAAGAAAAACGGTTGGTCAAAAAGGTGAAGACGGAAGCGGGCGTGATGCGCTATGATGCCGTCACCGAACAGCATCATCATCTGTATTGCCCTGAAACGGGTCAGCTGCATGATTATTTTGACCCGGAACTGAATACCCTGCTCCGGGAATATTTTAAAAAAACAAAGATTTCCGGGTTCAGAATGGAAGACGTGCAGGTGCATGTGAGCGGAAAGTTTTTTAAAGACAGTTCGTGATCGAATCATGATATGTCCGGGCGCAACTTATTTACTCAACTTAAAAAAATCAAAACCATGAGCGACAAAAAAAAGAAGAAACTCACCACCGCATCGGGCATTCCCTATGCGAAGAATGAAGACAGCATGACCGTAGGTCCGCGCGGCCCGGTCTTGTTGCAAGACTTTACCCTGCACGAAAAAATGGCCCACTTCAACCGGGAACGTATTCCCGAGCGGGTAGTGCACGCCAAAGGTACAGGTGCCTTTGGTGTGTTTCGTGTGAAGCATGACATCACAAAATACTCCCGTGCGAAAATATTCAGCAAGGTAGGAAATGAGTGCCCTGTTTTTATTCGCTTCTCTACGGTGGGGGGCGAAAAGGGAAGTGCTGACACCGAGCGTGACCCCCGCGGGTTTGCCATGAAGTTTTATACGGAAGACGGCAACTGGGACCTGGTGGGCAACAATACGCCGGTGTTTTTTATCAAAGATCCCAAAAAGTTCGGTGACTTTATCCACACCCAGAAGCGAAATCCCAAAACGAACCTGAAAGACGCCACCATGTTCTGGGACTATCTGAGTCTCAATCCCGAGAGCATGCACCAGGTGATGATCCTGTTCAGCGACCGGGGCACCCCGTACAACTACCGACACATGAACGGCTACGGAAGCCACACGTTCAGCATGATCAACAGCAAGGACGAGCGGGTATGGGTCAAGTTCCATGTGAAGACCAAACAGGGCATCAAAAATTTTACCGGTCCGGAAGCCGACGCCATGCGGGGCAAGGATCCCGACTGGGCGCAGGGCGACCTGGTGAAGGCCATCGAAGCGGACGATTTTCCGAAATGGACCTTTAATATTCAGGTGATGACCGAGGAGCAGGCGAAAGCGTTCAGGTGGAACCCGTTCGACCTTACCAAGGTGTGGCCGCATGGCGACTTCCCGTTGATCGAGGTGGGGGAGATAGAGTTGAACAAGGTCCCGGAAAACTATTTCCGCGACGTGGAGCAGGCTGCGTTTGCTCCGGCGCATGTTGTGGATGGCGTTGGTTACTCATTCGACAAGATGCTGCAGGGACGGCTGTTGTCGTATCCGGATGCCCACCGGCATCGCCTGGGCCCGAACTATGAACAAATTCCCGTAAACCGGCCTCTGAACCAGGTGCGTAACTACCAGCGCGACGGGGCCATGCGGGTGGATGACAATGGTGGTGACAAACCCAATTACTATCCCAACAGCTTCGATGATATTGAAGCCGACGAAACGGCGAAAGAGCCGCCAATGAAGCTTGAGAGTGACGTGGCCGACTGGTACGATCGCAACGAGAACGACGACGACCATTTCACCCAGCCGGGCGTGTTGTTCGAGAAGGTGATGACCGATCAGGAAAGGGAAAACACCATCAACAACTTTGTGGGCCACATGAAGGGCATCGGCGGACCCAAACGCGAGGAGATCATCCGGCGCCAGCTGGGGCATTTCGAAAAGACAAGCAAGGAGCTGGCCATGAAGGTTGCCAATGGGTTGGGCATTGACCTGTAAACGGCAGCCAGCCTGTTAACAGGGTTACAATTGTTTTACCGATTGGAAAAGAAAAGGTCCGGTATCGTCAATCAGGCGGCCGGACCTTCTTTTTTTTTGGGACACGTGGTTATTGTACTGCGATACGTAGCGACTGCATTCCCCCTGGTTCTGTCATCCGGACAATATATACGCCGGCGGGCAGTTGAAGCGCATAGCTTTGTTTTCCTGCACCCGGACGGAAGGTGCGTAGCCGGCGGCCGTTGATGTCATACACGAACACCTCTGTGGCTTCGTCCGCACTTTCCACATACAGCCTGTTGTCATGGTACCATAGTGCGCCTGCCAGGTCGTCGCCGGCATCGCGGATGCCGGTCGGGTCGTCCGATTTGCCGAAGTGCAG
>SLCY01000056.1 GCA_007125585.1 Bacteroidales bacterium | reverse complement strand
TCCACACCGTTAAGGGTTACCACCGCACCGGCGATGGGGTCGCCCTCTGTGTCCTCCACAACAAAGGTTACGGTGTATGTGTCGGGCTCGATCGCTGTCATCACCACCGTCTCGGTGACATCCGCGTCCACCACCGTCACCTCACCCATGGCGTCTTCGTAGCCCTCGGCGGTGACAAGGTAGCTGTAGGTATCCGGAAGGAGGTCCTCAAACACGTAGTCGCCCGCATCGTTGGTGACCTCGCCAAGGGTGATCACCGCACCGGCGATGGGATCGCCCTCTGTATCTTCAACGATGAAGGTCACAGTGTAGGTGTCAGGGACTTCTTCATAATCTTCAAAATCGTCCCAGTCGCGGGCAAACATCCTGGTATCATTGAATCTTTGATCAACAATTGCCGTAAGGTTTTGCGGGTTTTGCGGGATAGGCTCACCGTTATATTCAAGATTTGCGTACTCAACCCTGAACAGTGTCCCTTTGTCGGCATCTTCAATATCGGTGAGGGAAGCGGTTGGATCAGAGATCAGAACCACACCAAAGTCAATGTTGTGGTCAAAATTGCCTGTTTGTTCAAACTGCAGTTGTTCAACTTCAATCAAAACAGCCTGGAAAACAGAAAACTCATCGCCATCAATTTCAAAGAAGTTATCGTTGTCAATCAGTTCTGCCAGGGTAACCGGAAGCGGCACCAGTGTATTACCGGTTGAGTTGGCCTGAGCAGGTGATTCTCCAGCAATGGGCTGGAATTGTATCATCCTGTTGAATTGCGATAATGTTCCCATCAGGTTCTTCACACCGTCACCGATTTCCAGGACCGTGGTAAGATGCCCTGGGTCATCATCAATCTTTATGCCTGCACCGCCATCCAGGGCATCCTGGAAGTACTTTTGGTTACGGGAGTCGTTCTTATAGGTCATATACACTTCACCGGTAATACGGTAAGCTGTGCCATCGCCAATCGCAGCAATATTTTGCAGTTCTGCGATAGATGCCACCTCGGTAATTGCAGGAAACACAAAGTCGGCGCTTGCCACATTGCTGTCCTCCATATCGTCTTTCACCGCGATGGCTTTTACCGTGATGGTTTCTTCTGTACCGTCAACCGTAAAGGGAATAGAATATTCATTATCCTGGTCCGTAGGCACGCTGCCATCGGTGGTATAATAGATTGTCGCTCCATCTGTGGCGGTGGCAATGCTTACTTCAACAGCACTGTAGAAAGTCCCGCCACTGGGCGATATAGAAGGAGTGGCCACAGCATCCGATTCCCCAAGGGCTACAAACTGGCCGATGTTGATCCGTCCCAGATTTTCATTATCACCACCACCCAATTCTATCTGAAATTGTTCCGCAGCAAAATTTTGTGGGCCGCCGGGAAACATATACACATATTCCTGGTAGACCTGATACTCATTAAACCAGTCTTTATTGATGATAATGACCGTTTGCCATGAACTCCCTCCATCCATGCTGATGTTCAGGTCCCTTTGCTTGCCTGCGCCAGTCATCCAGTCGCGCAGCTGCATGCTGAAGCCGGCCATGCCTGAAACCGTTGTGGTATTATACACCGTAAAAACATCCCTGTCGCGGAAAGAATAGGGTGAACCATCGAATGTCTCATCGTATCCTGGGGTGCCGCGTACAGCACTCGTGCTATGAAAATGCCAACCACCCTCCGTGTATGTTTTCTCATTATAACCGCCCCATGCTCCGCCGGGATTATCCCAGCTGTTCTCATTTTCAAATTTTGTAGAAAACAACTCCTGGCTCAATACGGGTGAAGCTATCAGCAAGAACCCCGTTAATAGTGCAAATGTCTTCATGATTGTAATTGTCCTCATTGTGATTGATTTTTTTAGGGTTTATGATTTTTAATTGACAATGTATTCAGTTCAACAATGGGTCGCTTTCCTGACGAGGCATTGTTTTTGTTTGCAGGTTGATCAGCTTTAATGGTGATATATTATGAATCAGGCCATTGTAAACAATCAACCATCATTTTTCCTCTTTTATCCAAGCAATTTAACAATAATTTCAGATCTTTCAAAATTGCATGTGGATCATCGTCATTTGCAGGCTCCTTACCTTTCGCGGGCATGGACGAATGGGAGGGCCATTTTTCCGCCTTTGGTGTGCCTTGCTGTACAAACTGCCGTTCATGCAGGCAATGGGCCGCATAGCGGAGATGTATGGCATACAGGGTATCATCACTGCCAGTAAGGGGGGGGCGGCCTCAAAGATCATGGAAAAAAAAGGCCGCTCCAACAGGGAACGGCCTTTTGTGTTTAAAGACTCATTGCAGGGTTTATTGGCTGGTGCATGATCCATTTGAATCATTCCGCAAACTTGAGCAGTGAGCCATGGACAACCAATGGTTTACCATCGCCGCGAGCCCTGCCGCAGGTGGAGATTGCCTCTGCGGCCTGGGGCATGGCGTCTGTCATGACGGTACATGGGCTTGCTGTCAAAGATGATGCGCTGATCGTCGGTTAGCAACTCACGAAGGGCCTGACGATGCTGTACATTTTCCTTCATATGTACATTGCGTAAAGCCGTCATTTCATCAATCAGTTCGTTCATGCTCTCTGTATCCTCCGCAGCGGTCATCAAAGTGCGTTTGCGTGCACGCAGCTCGGCCATCTGGTTTCGGTGGTTTGTGTTCCTTTCAATCTGTTGCAGGCGCAGCTCCCTGATGTCTGCTTGTTGCTCCTCGGTAAGGTCAGGTAGCATCAAACAGTACTCTGCAGCAGTCCGCAGAGGCCTTTCAAAACGCTCTACAGGACGTTCGGCAGCTCTTTGCCGGGGTTGCGCATCCGGCGCCCTCCTCCCCCTCTGGGCAATCGCATCGAATGAGAACAGCATGGTAAACAACAGGAATGAGATTACAAACATCTTTGTTTTCATAGTGAATCAATTTAAAAGTTCCTTATTTGGTTCACTCTTTTGATTCCTTTTAGGAATAAAAGTTTAATGCAGACAAAAAAAATTGGACACGAAGTCCTAATGATCATTACGGGGTTAAAACAAAATCCGAATGCTGTTGTTTTAAATGAAAATGATCTTTACTTTTGTGCACATATCTTGTCTGAAATATTTAATCAAAGCTCATATGGACTGGAAAGCGATTACACCCAAAATACTGATTGTTAGCGCGATTATTTTATTTGCTGCCATGATGCGGCTCATACCGCATTACCCCAACTTTACCCCGGTAGCTGCCATAGCCCTGTTTGGCGGTGCCCATTTGGGAAAACGCTGGCTCGCGTTCATGATACCGCTCGCAGCCCTGTTTATAAGCGATCTCTTCCTTGGTTTTCACAATCTGATGATCCCCGTTTACCTGGGTTTTGCATTGGTAGTGTTACTGGGAAGCCTGATGCGTGGCAACATCCGGGTCCCTTTTGTGATTGGCGGATCGTTGGCAGGATCCCTGATGTTCTTTCTGATAACCAATTTCGCCGTATGGGCTTTTACCCCTTACTATCCCAATACACTGCAGGGTCTGGCCACCTCTTACACCATGGCGATCCCATTTTTCCATACCAGCATCCTCGGCGACCTGTTTTACAATGCTGTTTTCTTTGGCGGATTTTATCTCATTCAGCAAAGATACCCCGTACTGAGAACTGCTGAGATTAAACATTAAGCATCATTGGTAGCTTCATAAACCGCTGCGCGCGTGATAAACAGTTTTTCAAGGTACGCTGTTGACAGTGCATCTGTCCGCTTTGATACAATACAATCACAATTCATTCTTAATCAGCATTTCAGCATATTTCGCGTTATACGAAGCAGATACAATCATTGTCCGATTTGTCCCTCCCATCTATTATGGTTATTTTTGTAAGGGGGAAAAATCCCTCAACAAACCATCAGGGGCCATGGCACTGACATTTTTCAAAATACCACGCAACAAGAAATACAATTACCGGCCGGTATATTATGATCAAAAGAAAGAAGAGCGTGAGAAGCGGGAAAAAGCGGCACTGGAGCAGGACAGTGAAAATTATGAAAAAGCCCTCAGGGATCGCTTGCAAATGCGTTGGAAACGTACTTCAGGTGCCAGGAGCAGGCGTGCATCCAACCAGCGTCTGGTGATCATATTCGTGGTGATGTTTTTATTGCTGTATCTGATATTCTTTATCTAATTCCAAACAAAAAAATACATGTCAGATGTGATCAAGCTTTTGCCGGATGCCGTGGCAAACCAGATCGCTGCAGGAGAGGTGATACAGCGCCCGGCCTCAGCGGTGAAGGAGTTGCTGGAGAATGCCATCGATGCCGGTGCAGATTCCATTCAGCTTATCATTAAAGATGCCGGAAAAACTTTAATTCAGGTGGTGGACAACGGTGCAGGGATGACAGAGACCGATGCCAGGCTTTGTTTTGAACGCCATGCCACTTCGAAAATAACACAAGCCAGCGACCTTTTTGCCATACGCACGATGGGTTTTCGGGGCGAAGCACTGGCAAGCATGGCCGCTATCGCGCGGGTAGAGCTCAAAACACGCACTGCCGGGGAGGAGATCGGCACCGGGGTCATCATTGAAGCAGCAAAACTTCTTTCCCAAAAACCCTGCAACTGCGCCAAAGGCACAAACATCTCCGTTAAAAACCTCTTTTTTAACACCCCTGCCCGTCGTAACTTTCTGAAATCCGATAATGTCGAAAAAAGGAATATCCTGCAGGAATTACAGAGGGTTGCTATCGCCAGGCCCGACATCTTTTTTCAATATTATCAGAATAACCAGCTAACCCATCAACTCAACAAAGGCAATTTGAAACAACGCATTGCAAACCTGCTTGGAAGCAATTACAACCAACGCCTTGTTCCGGTTGAAGAGAAGACACAGATCGTTCATGTAAGCGGTTATGTCGGGAAGCCCGAGTATGCAAAGAAAACCAGGGGGGAACAGTACATTTTTGTAAACCATCGCTTTATCCGTTCTCCCTATCTTAACCACGCGGTTGAGAATGCCTTTGAAGATCTGGTCCCCGATGATGCCCACCCTTCTTTCTTTTTGTTCCTTGAGACAGACCCTGAACAGATCGATGTGAACGTCCACCCCACCAAAACAGAGATCAAATTCAGGGATGATAAATACATTTACCAGATTGTAAGAACGGCTGTCAAGCATGCTCTGGGAAGCTATCATCTGTCGCCCGGCATTGATTTTGACAGGGAAAGTGCCTTTGACGATATACGGCCTTCAAAAGAGCGGCCTGTGAAACCACCCACGATCAGTGTCAATCCCGGTTATAATCCATTTGTCCAGGACAACCAGCGCAAGTCCCCTCCGTTGCAGAGCCTCCGCAGCAGAACCGACCCCGGGCAATGGGGACAATTGTTTCCTGCCGATGCAGACACTCCGGCGCCAAAAGAGGGGCCGGAAAAAAAACAGTACCTGATCAGTCCCGACTGGGACAAGGGCATCCAGGAAGACAATGGGCAAAAAAAGTTTTTCCAGCTGCACAACCGCTATATTATCACACCGGTAAAGTCGGGCATGATGGTCATCGACCAGCAAAGGGCACATGAAAGGGTGTTGTTTGAAAAATTAAAGGATGTGTTGGAGAAGAGAAATGCAGCCTCACAGCAACTGCTCTTCCCGGAGAATATCAGGCTTACGGAAAATGATGCCGCAATACTCAGGGAAATTATTGAATCTGTGCGGTTCCTGGGTTTTGGTATCAACGAGTTAGGGAAAAATAACTTTGTCATTGACGCCATTCCCCATGACCTGCCGGAGGACCATGCCCTTCAGGATGTAATGGAAGGCATCGTAGAGAACGTACAGAAAAACCGGGTGGACTTAAAACAGGATTTGCAGGGTAACGTGTTGCGGTCCATGGCCAAACGCCTCTCCTTAAGGTATGGCAAGGCCTTGTCGGAAGAGGAGATGGCGGGACTGGCCAACAGCCTGTTCGCATGCCAGATGCCCCAGTACACGCCTGCCGGTAAACCTGTATTGCAGATCATCAGCCACGACGAATTGTCCGAAAAATTCAAATAATACAGAAATCGTATTTTTGCACTTTATGAATGGATTTAAAAAGTGTACCGACAAACTTTTTCACATTCCAAAAGCTATATACAATAATAAATTAGGAATACAATGATGCAATACAGACCTGCCGGTTTTAACCTGATGCCTCCGGTGGTAAAAAACCTTTTAATTATCAACGGGCTGTTTTTTCTTGCCACGATCTCATTTGCCGGTGCTTTTCAACTGGATCTGATAAGGTTGCTGGGATTGTACATGCCCGGTTCTCCCAGTTTTGAGCCATACCAGATGGTCAGTCATATGTTCATGCACGCCAACTTCAACCATATATTTTTCAACATGTTTGCGTTGTGGATGTTTGGTACGGCCATAGAAAACCTCATGGGGTCCAGACGCTTCCTTATCTACTACCTGATCACAGGCTTTGGTGCTGCCTTTCTGCATCTGGGCGTGAACTACATTGAGTTGCTAAGCCTGAGAAACGAACTGATCGCCGCCGGATTATCACCTGCTGAATTAAGACAGTATGTGGAAACACCGCCTGAAACAGTCCGGTCCGATATTGCGGGCACATTGGCAAGTTATATCAGAAAGTTCCTTATTCCCACCGTAGGAGCGTCAGGCGCCGTATTCGGTATTCTTCTGGCCTTTGGCATGTTCTTCCCAAACAGCTATATTTACCTGTTCTTTGCCATCCCAATAAAAGCCAAATACTTCGTCATCGCCTACGGTATACTGGAGCTTTATTTTGGGATCGTCAGCCGTCCCGGTGACAATGTAGCTCATTTTGCCCATCTTGGTGGCATGCTCTTTGGATATTTGCTGATCAAATACTGGCGAAGAAAACGGCAGATCTATTACTAGCTTTTCAGAGCATCTGTAATTATGCAACAGTCTATTTTTCAAGAGATTAAGCAATTCTTTCTGCGTGGTTCCGTCCTGGCAAGGCTGATAGGGCTGAATGTGGCAGTATTTGTCCTGATAAACCTTTTCCGTGTTTTCTTTTTCCTCTGGAATATAGACGGTGCAGGTGATGCCATGACGCACTGGCTTGGTATCTCTTCGAATATCCATGTGGTATTGCACCGTCCATGGACCCTCATCACTTACATGTTCCTGCATCTGGAATTTTTTCACATCCTTTTCAATATGGTCATACTATACGTGGGCGGGCGCTTGTTCAGTGACTTCATTGGACCTGACCGCCTTACGGCGACTTACCTTGTTGGTGGACTTGCAGGTGCAGTGTTTTACATTGTCTCTTTCAATATCTTTCCGGCTTTTGAAGATGTAGTGGCCTATTCCGTGGCCATCGGCGCATCAGCCTCTGTACTGGCCATCTTCATCGCCATTGCCGTATACATGCCGAACTACCAGCTGCCATTGTTGCTGCTGGGGCGTATCCGTCTGAAATACATTGCCATTTTCTTTGTCATAATGGATGTGGTGAGTATTGACAAAGGCAATCCGGGAGGTCACCTGGCGCATCTGGGTGGTGCATTGTGGGGCTTTGTTTATGCCACCATGCTGAAAGCCGGCAGGGATCCTGCCCTGGTGGTTGGCTTTTACCTCGGAAAGATCGGCAGGCTGTTTCGCAAAAAACCACGGTTCAGGGTAGAATATAACAGCGAAAGGCCGCTGACTGACGAAGAATACAACATACAGCGTGCCGAGCACCAGCAAAAGATTGACAAGATTCTGGACAAGATTTCACAGAGTGGTTACGACAGCCTGACCCGTGAAGAGAAGGAGCTGCTTTTCAAGATGGAAGACAAATAAGCTTTTGCCGGTCAGCGAACAGGTTCATATCATGCCTTTCAAACTCATTTCAGGGTTCTCCCCCACTGGCGACCAGCCGGAAGCCATTGCGCAATTGACAGGCGGCATCAGGGATGGCGTGCCATTTCAGACGCTTCTGGGGGTAACGGGTTCCGGCAAGACTTTTACCATTGCCAATGTGTTGCAGGAGGTACAGCGACCCACCCTCGTCCTCAGTCACAACAAGACCCTTGCCGCCCAGTTATATGGTGAGTTTAAGCACTTTTTCCCGGAAAATGCCGTAGAATACTTTGTTTCATATTACGACTATTACCAGCCTGAGGCATATATCCCCACCACCAATACTTATATAGAGAAGGACCTGTCTATCAATGATGAAATTGAAAAGCTGCGCCTCAGCACCACCAGCGCCTTGTTGTCAGGTCGCCGGGATGTGATCGTTGTAAGCTCTGTATCATGTATATACGGTATTGGTAATCCTGATGATTTCAACAAAAACACCATATTGTTGAACACCGGCGATGTGATGAGCCGCAACAGGCTGTTGCACCGGCTCGTGGGCAGCCTGTACAGCCGTACAACCGTCGACTTCAGCAGGGGCAATTTCCGCGTCCGGGGCGATACTGTGGACATCTATCCGGCCTATGCAGACAAAGCCTGCCGGGTTACTTTCTGGGGCGATGAGATAGAGTCGCTGGAGTTCTTTGATCCGGAGAGCGGCAGGTCCTTAGAACCCCTCGAACATCTGACAATCTACCCTGCAAATATTTTTGTCACCTCGCCCGACCGTATGAAAATGGCGATCAGGAATGTTCAGGACGACCTGGTGGAACAGGCAGCCTTTCTCCGGAACAACGGCAAAGACCTGGAAGCCAAAAGGCTTGAAGACAGGGTCAACTACGACCTGGAGATGATCCGCGAACTGGGCTATTGCTCCGGGATAGAGAACTATTCACGCTATTTCGACGGCCGCAAGCCGGGATCCAGGCCCTTCTGCCTGCTTGACTATTTCCCGGAAGATTACCTTATGGTGATCGATGAGAGCCATGTTACAGTTAGCCAGGTACATGCCATGTACGGCGGCGATTTTAGCCGGAAGAAGAACCTGGTGGAATATGGTTTCCGCCTGCCAGCGGCACTGGATAACCGGCCACTGAAATTTGACGAGTTTGAACAGCTGATGAACTTGGTGATCTTCGTGAGCGCCACCCCTGCCGATTATGAGCTGAACAAAAGTGAGGGCGTGGTGGTGGAGCAGCTGATACGTCCCACAGGGCTGCTTGAACCGCCCATTGAGGTAAAACCCAGCATCAACCAGATCGATGACCTGCTGGAAGAGATCGGTCAGCGCAACACCAGGAACGAGCGTGTGCTGGTGACCACCCTCACCAAGAAGATGGCGGAAGAGCTGACCAAATATCTTACCAATGCGGGCATATTATGCCGCTACATTCATTCAGAAGTGGATACCCTCGACAGGGTTGAGATCCTGCGCGACCTTCGCCTGGGCAACTTTGACGTCCTCATTGGCGTGAACCTGCTCCGGGAAGGACTGGACCTGCCGGAAGTGTCGCTGGTTGCTATCCTGGATGCCGACAATGAGGGGTTCCTGCGATCGGAAAGGTCATTGATACAAACAGCTGGTCGCGCCGCCAGGAACATCAACAGCAAAGTCATCATGTATGCCGACAACATAACCCGTTCCATGCAGGCCGCCATTGACGAGACCGACAGAAAACGTGAAAAGCAATTGAAATACAACGCAGAAAACAATATCACGCCGGCCCAGATCATGAAATCAGTGGAAGCCATCCATGGCCAGACCGTCGTGGTAGACAGGCAAAAGAAAACCAAAGCCTATATCGGTCAGGAAACAACAGACATCGCCGCCGACCCCGTGATACAGTACATGGGCAAAGAGCAACTGAAAAAAGCCATCAACCAGAGCCGCCGCCTCATGGAAAAAGCCGCCAAAGCACTCGATTTTAACGAAGCGGCACATTACAGAGACGAGATGTATGCGCTGGAAAAGATCTTTAATGAAAAGTTTTTATGATGAAAATCCGGGATCATCTCAACAGGTACAGGAATGAATATCATCCCCTCTTTAGTCCGGATCTCATTCCTGACAACACCTTTCTGCTTGACCTTTCCGGCGGCAACGGACAACCGGCAGGCGTACCATTTCGTGATCCGGACATGTTAGGACAATACATTTTTGACACGCTGCTTGCCAGGCAAGCAATATATGCCTATGGGGGGTATATGGAAGACAGGGAGATGTACCGCCGCAGTCCTTTGTTTGCCGGTGCAAAGGATACAGCCCGCAGTATTCATCTGGGAACGGATGTGTGGGCTGCTGCCGGGACTGCCGTGTACCTCCCCCTGGAAGGGATCATCCATAGTTTTCAAAACAACACTCAATACGGGGATTATGGTCCCACCATCATTGTGGAGCATCGCTTGCATGGAGTGAAGTT
Source organism: Bacteroidales bacterium (assembly GCA_007125585.1). Lineage (GTDB taxonomy): Bacteria > Bacteroidota > Bacteroidia > Bacteroidales > UBA7960 > PUPG01. The sequence continues at coordinate 8,402 of SLCY01000056.1, read as the reverse complement.
TCATACCCTCTACGGTCATCTGGCAGCAATTTCACTGATGGGTCTCAAAGAGCAGCGGCCGGTCAAGGCGGGCAACATCATAGGTACAATTGGTGACGCTCCGGAAAATGGAGACTGGCCGCCACATCTGCATTTCCAGGTCATTACCGACATGAAGGGAAACAAGGGAGATTTTCCGGGCGTATGCTTTCCGCAAGACAAAACGTATTACCAAAGCATTTGTCCAAATCCGGATCTCTTTTTTCAAAAATTATTTCCGGCGGTTTAAGCGGAGGGCTCAAAAAGCCGGTTTAACAAGTCGCGGAAAAGAGCCTGGTAAGACAGGCCGGTATTGAACCACATCCTGCACAAGGGCAATTCATGGCATCCAAAAAAACTGTACGGACAACCGGTTAATCTGGTAATAGCCAATCCGTTGTTTTTCAGACCCTGCAGGTGTTTTTGCCGGCTTGGGCAGAACAGGTCCCATCAGAAAAAATGTGTTTTTTTTCAGGTACTGAATTGGCTTTCTTTGTATACAAAGGATAATCCGTTATTTTTGCCACGGGGTTTGTGTTTTTTTCTAAAGATTGTTTTAGCATGGATATATTTACAAAAGCGACGGCCAAGATGGGGCCTTTGGGACAATATGCCAGCCAGGTGCATGGATATTTCACTTTTCCCAAGCTGGAGGGAGAGATTTCCAACCGGATGCTTTTCCAGGGAACTGAAAAACTTGTCTGGAGTCTTAACAATTATCTGGGTCTTGCCAATCATCCCGAAATAAGGAGGGTTGATGCAGAGGCAGCCAGGCAATACGGTATGGCATTGCCGATGGGTGCCCGGATGATGTCGGGACAAACCCATCTGCACGAGCAGCTGGAAAGTGAGCTTGCGGCCTTTTCAGGAAAAGAATCCGCCTATTTACTGAATTACGGTTACCAGGGCATGGTCTCCATTATCGATTCCCTGCTTGACCGGCAAGACGTGGTGGTGTATGATTCGGAGTCTCACGCCTGCATCATTGACGGACTGCGCATGCACATTGGCAAACGCTTCGTTTACCCACACAACGACATGAAAAGCCTGCGTAAGCAGCTGGAGCGGGCAACCGGCCTGGCAAAAAAATCGGGCGGCGGGGTTTTGGTGATCACCGAAGGCGTGTTTGGCATGTCCGGTGACCTGGGCAAGCTCGATGAGATCGTGGCCATGAAAAAAGATTTCGATTTCCGGTTGCTGGTCGATGATGCCCATGGCGTTGGTGTGATGGGTGAAAACGGTGCCGGTACCGCTGAGCACTTTGGCGTCAAAGAAGGGGTGGATGTCATTTTTGGCACCTTTGCAAAAGCTTTTGCCTCAATCGGGGCTTTTGTAGCCGGTCCCAGGGAAGTGATCACCTTCCTGATGTACAACATGCGAAGCCAGATCTATGCCAAGTCGCTTCCCATGCCCCTGGTCGTTGGCGGACTCAAACGCCTGGAGCTGATCCGTGAACAACCTGAATTGAGGGAAAAACTCTGGACGATAGCCAACGCACTCCAGAACGGACTGAAAGAAAGGGGGTTCAACATTGGAGTTACACAGTCGCCCGTAACACCGGTAGTACTTAGCGGTGATACCTCTGAAGGCACAAACCTGACCCACGACCTCAGGGAAAATTTCAATATCTTTTGCTCCGTGGTGGCCTATCCGGTCATACCGAAAGGGATGATCATCCTGCGGCTGATCCCTACCGCTGTCCATACCCTTGAAGACGTTGAATATACCCTCGATGCCTTCTCAAAAGTCAAAGACAAGCTGGACAATGGAGTCTATGCCACCGGAAAGATTGTGGACGTGTTGTAAGCTGTTGAATAAAACGTGAACCGGAGATTACAGCCACACCCATGACAGCATGGGGAGATCAGCGGGTCAGGCGTTGTCAGAGTTGAGCTTCAGGGGTTTTTGTTAACCGTTCAATGGCAGGGGCATTGCCCAGTTTGTCGGCCAGGTTTTTTATAAGCACCTTTTCACCAATACGGAACGGCTGAATGTTGCGGGATGATCTGTTGCCCAGGAAGCAGACAGCCACATGTCCTTTTAATTTATTGCGGGTTCTGATGGGGGCCTTGTACATCCATTGTGTTTCATGATATCCCGGAGAGGCGTATCTTTTATCCTGATAAACAATTTCCACCCGCATATCATTGCCATAACGCAGGCCTTCAGGAATGATCTTCAGGGCATTCTGAAATATTTCGTCTGCCGTGATGCCGGATTGACCGATCATCTGTTGCATGTCGAAAGTGCAGTCAAGCTGTTTTACTTTTTGCACCATACAGCCCGTTAGCTTATGCATCTTTCGTTCAAGCATGATATGTTGGGAGATATCCACCATGACGATGATGGCACCGTCTATGATCTCCTTCATATCCCGGGGATAGCTGAAGCTGAGGCTTGCCCAGATAATCTCGTCGTCGCCCCTGAGCAACTGCAACTCTTCCTTTGCATTACATCCCGATCGTTTCCTGTTCAGTATTTCCTCCAGTCTGGCTGTTTCTGACGCACCAACAGCAAAGTCTGACAGCCTCCTGCCGATCATTTTGTCATGCGATACTTTTAACATACTGCATGCACAACGATTGGCAAACACGATCTTGTGTCCGGCATCGGTTAAGAGAAGCCCCTCGTTCATATGACCGATCAGTTTTCTGAATTTCTCCTCATTGACCATCATGGCCTTTACCGTTTGATGATTTTTTACTGCGATACGACCCAATAATTTGTGAATCTTCTTTTTGGATCGTTTACGGTATTTCAGGTAAACAATCAGGGTAATGAGCCATGCGATAAACACTATCGCCGCCATCGCCATGATCATTTCAGATGAAACAAGGTCCGGTGGTATTTGGGTTGTTTTCAATGGAGTGATGGTTTACGGTTTACGAGCTATAGCAGCTTCATCGCACCGATGCCGATATTCAAGCAATGAAGCAACGTTTAGTACAATTTGGATCTTTTCACGAGAAAAGACAGCAACACCTGTTCATAGCCTTCATTGATACCGGAAGGTACGAAATCTATCTTATACTGCATGCATTTCAGGCGCAGGCGCCGGAAATATTCTTCCATTTTTTCCACATACTTTGTTTTCAGATCGCCGGGGTTCAGCCTGACGGTTTGTCCTGTTTCCATATCAACAAACCGGAACGGACGGCTTTGATAATCAAAGTCCAGCTCTTTCTGTTTTTCATACACATGAAAGAGTATGACCTCATGTTTATTGTGTTTCAGATGTTGCAATGCAGAAAACATTGCCTCTGGCCTGGCCTCGTTATCCATCATATCGGAGAAGATGATCACCAGTGACCGCTTATGCATCTTTTCTGCCAGCAGGTGCAACATCTCTGCTGTATTGGTGGTCTTGTTTCTTTGTTCTTCATCATGGCGATACAGACCGTCGAGTTGGCCAAACAGCATCTTGTGGTGCATACTGCTTGAGCGGGCGTTGGTGTGCAGTTCCATCCTGTCGGAGATGACGCTGAGTCCCACCGCATCCCTTTGCTTCCTGAGCAGGTACATGAGTGCCGCAGCACATTCCACGGAAAATTGCAGTTTGGAAAAATTCCGGCCCTGATCGCCTTTGCCGGCAAAATGCATTGAAGAGGAGTTGTCGATCACGATCTGACACCTCAGGTTTGTTTCTTCTTCAAAACGTTTTACATATAACCTTTCCGTACGAGCGTAAAGCTTCCAGTCGATATGGCGTGTACTTTCGCCCGGGTTGTAGATCCTGTGTTCGGCAAACTCCACAGAAAACCCATGAAAGGGGCTTTTATGCATACCCGTGATAAAGCCCTCCACCACCTGGCGGGCCAACAACTCAAGGTTGCCAAACCGCACCGGAACCTCCGGATCAATTTTTTTGTTCAAACAATATCAGATTTTAGGAAGCCACGGAAGTTATCCGAAGCCAATGCGTTTATAGATCGGTTCACCAGGAAAACGCCAATACCTCATGGTAATTGTATTGCACCTTTTTCCTTAGCCGTTTTAAGGTTACGCAAAAAAAGCTGGTTTCAATCAAAAAAAAACAGTCCTAAAGAAGGCTTTCCAGTTTCCCGGCAAGAACGCTTTTGGGCACTGCCCCCACTTGTTTATCGGCTACCTCGCCGTCTTTGAAGAAAAGAATGGTGGGGATGTTTCGAATCCCATATTTCATGGCCACCTCCGGATTGCTGTCCACATCCAGTTTGCCGGCAACAACCTTATCTTTGTATTCCTCGGCGATCTCGGTAACAATAGGGCTTACCATACGGCAAGGGCCGCACCATTCCGCCCAGAAGTCGACCAACACAGGCTTATCCGCTTTCAATACGATTTCTTCAAAATTGGAATCAGTGATTTCTAGTGCCATAATCAAGATTTTATGTTGTCAATGATACAAATATACATGAATTTTTTTCATGTGAAATTACACACAGACACATGAAAAACGTCTCAAGGTCTTTCACCCGGTCGTTGCTTGTTTATTAATGTTTATCATTTGTCAGAAGGTCAGAGAGGTTTAAGGGTTTAAGGGTTTAAGGGTTTAAAAGCCAATAGCTAACAGCCAACAGCCAAAAACTTCGTTCCATCGTTCCATCGTTCTTCCGCCTTCGGCGGTGTTGTATTTTTTCTTTGGCGCCCATCCAAAGAAAAAGCTACCAAAAAGAAAGATCACCGCTTCTGATGCATCTGCTAAAATCTACGGTCCCTTTACCCTGCGCAGGCCTATCCGGCCGGCACGACGGCATGCCTCTTTTCATTCATTCATTACTGCCGTCCGGGGGCCTGCTATTGTTCACCCGCCCTGGTAAAGTGGCCTTGATTTTTTTACGCAGATCCATCAAAGGCGGATTTATCAGGAATGTTGGCCAAAAACATCAATTTAAACGGTAGTTGATCTCATAATGTTTTAACAGCTCCTGCAGAAATCCCACCGGCTCTACCTTTATTTTACGGGATATCATCTCAATCGAGTAGTTCTCGACCGGATCCATGAGAAATACTTTCAGACGCGATTTGCCCCGATGTTTGCCTGCGATGGATTTCATCCTTTCCACAAGGTGCGCATCGACGTCTGCAACAGGCAAATGAACTACCAGGTCGGAATCATCGCGTTCCAGTAGGTCGCTCAGCAAGCTCATGCTTTTTACCCTGATATCGAGTTGGGCAGGGTTTCTCCTGTTGACCTGTACCCTTGCCTTCACCAGCACCGTATTTTGCACTTCCATGAAATGTTTCACTTTCAGATAATCTTCTGCAAACAAGAACAGCTGAATGGACTCGGAATAGTCTTCTATCTGGATGGTGCCATAAGGATTGCCGTTTTTTGTGTATTTATGTGTTGCGTCGGTGATTATCCCGGCAAAGACAATCTCTTTGTTTTTCAACCCGTGGGGGTTTTTCAAGTCTCCCACAGTGTGGTTACAGTAGCTGTTGATATGAATCTTAAAATTGTCGAGCGGATGACCGGAAATATACATTCCGGTAACGTCCTTTTCCTCTCTGAGCATTTCCAGTTTGTTCCAGACCGGACATTCCGGAAGGTCAGGATCGGGGAAGTACACTTCGTTGGTTTCCTCGAACAAATTCATCTGCGATGTGTTTTCCCGCAGCTGGATATTGTGGGTATGCCTGATGATCTTATCGATAAATATGCTGGCACCATTATCTTCTGAATGGAAGAACTGGGCCCTGTGCACCCCTGTGAAGCAGTCGAAAGCACCGGCTTTTGCAAGTGATTCAAAGACCCGCTTGTTGACATTGCGCAGGTTGACCCGTTTGGCGAAGTCAAAAATATTCTTGTACGGTCCGTTGGTGTTGCGCTCTTCTACGATGTTTTCCACGGCCCCCTCACCCACCCCTTTGATGGCACCGAGGCCAAAGCGGATCTCCCCTTTATCATTAACGACAAAGTTAAAGGTGCTTTCGTTTATATCAGGGCCGAGGACCGGGATTTGTTGCCGCTGACACTCTTCCATGATGAAGGTGATCTTTTTGATCTCACTGAAGTTATTCGTCAGTACTGCGGCCATGTATTCGGCCGTATAATTCGCTTTCAGGTAGGCTGTCCGGTAGGCAACGACGGAATAGGCGGCAGAGTGCGACCTGTTAAAGCCATATTCAGCAAAGCGGGCCATGATGTCAAAGATCTTGTCAGCAGTATTTTTCTCTATACCTTTTTCCATGGCTCCTTCAAGAAAGAATACTTTCTGGCGCTCCATCTCCTCCTTTTTCTTCTTGCCCATGGCCCGTCTCAAAATGTCGGCGCTGGCCAGTGAATAGCCTGCCATGATCTGTGCCGCCTGCATGATCTGTTCCTGGTAGACCATGATGCCAAAAGTAGGTTTCAGGATGTCTTCCAGCCATGGATGAGGATACTCCACCTTTTGCCGGCCGTGTTTGCGCTTAATATACAGGGGGATAAAGTCCATGGGACCGGGCCGGTAGAGTGCATTCATGGCAATCAGATCCTCTATGTTGGAAGGTTTCAACTCCTTGAGATATTCCCGCATACCCTGCGACTCAAACTGAAAAGTACCGATGGTATCACCTCGCTGATAGATCTTGTAGGTTGCCTCGTCATCGAGAGGTATGTTCTCGATATCGATCTTACTGCCATAGCGCTTTTCTATGTTTTTCAGTGCCTCCTTGATGATTGACAGGGTTTTCAGTCCCAGGAAGTCCATTTTAAGCATGCCCACCGACTCCACGTACTTCCCCTCGTATTGGGTAACGGGAAGGTCGGTATCTTTCTGGGTGCTCAAAGGCAGGCAGTCAACCAGGTTTGTGGGACCGATGATCACGCCGCACGCATGTACGCCCGTATGGCGGGTGGAGCCTTCAAGGCTTTTGGCGTATTGCAGTGTTTCCTGCACTTGCGGGGTGGCTTCCTTGAGCGCCTGTGCAAGCTCAGGCACTTCTTTGTAGGCAGCCTTTAAAGAGGTTCCCGGCCTTTCTGGCACTAATTTTGCGAGGCGATCGGCTTCGGGCAGGGGGAGCCTGAGCACACGGGCTACATCCCTGATGGAGGAACGCGCAGCCATGGTGCCAAAAGTGACAATCTGTGCAACCTTTTCCCTGCCGTACTTGTCAATTACATACTGCAACACCTTTTCCCTCCCTTCATCATCAAAATCAATGTCAATATCAGGCATTGACACCCTTTCAGGGTTCAGGAAACGCTCAAACAGGAGATTATACCTTATTGGGTCGATGGCCGTGATCCCTGTGCAATAGGCCACAGCGGATCCGGCGGCACTGCCGCGACCTGGACCAACTGCAACATCCATCTCCCTGGCTTTATTGATAAAATCCTGAACGATAAGGAAATAGCCGGCAAAACCCATTTCGCCTATCACCTTCAACTCAAAGTCAAGACGATCCCCTATCTCCCCTGTAATTACCGGATAGCGCTTTCGGGCACCCTCGTAGGTGAGATGACGCAGGTATTCATCTTCCGTATTGAAGCCCTCGGCCAATGGGAAACCGGGCAACATCACCTTCTTTGTGGTGATATCAAAATCCTCCACCTTGTTGGCGACCTCCATGGTGCCGGCCAGGGCTTCCGGCACATCGGAAAACAACTCACCCATCTCCCGGCGCGTTTTAAAATACTCCTGGCCGGAGTAACGCATGCGGGAATCGTCCTCAAGGTCACGTCCCGTTTGCAGACATACCAGAATATCATGGGCCCGTGCATCCTCCATGTTGATAAAATGGCAATCGTTGGTTGCAATAAGGGCCACCTTGTGCTTTTTTGAGAAATCAATCAGCACCTTGTTCACCAACTCCTGCTCTTCCAGGCCATGACGCTGAAGCTCCAGATAAAAATCATCTCCAAAAACTTCCAGATAGGTCATCAATAACGCTTCTGCAGCCGCATCGCCCTTCATCAGAATGGTTTGCGGTATCTCCCCTCCTATGCATGAAGAGGTGGCAATCAGCCCTTCATGATGGCGAAACAACAAATCCTTGTCAATGCGTGATGTATAATAAAAACCTTCCAGGTACCCCATGGAGCATAACTTTGACAAATTCCTGTATCCCTGCATATCTTTGGCCAGCAAGATCATATGGTGGCCACTTCGGTCTTCCTTGCCACGTTTGTTGTGCCTGCTCCCGTCGGTGACATACATTTCACAGCCGATGATGGGCTTTAACCCATATTTCCTGGCCCTTTCCGTGAACTCGAGTACCCCGTACATGTTGCCATGGTCGGTAATGGCAAGTGCTTTCATACCATCTTTTGAGGCTTTTTTCAGCAATGGGTCAATGGCTGCCGCCCCATCCAAAATGGAATATTGTGTATGTACGTGTAAATGAGTAAATTCTGGTATAATCATCGCGCCTGTTTTAAGATTCTAAAAATATACAAAATATAGATGAATCAGGGTGTT
>SLCY01000026.1 GCA_007125585.1 Bacteroidales bacterium | reverse complement strand
TATAATTCAATATTTTATAGATTTTACTTCTTGTATGAAATTAACTGAAATCTCTACAATTCGGAATATTTGTAATTTAATGTTAATAATTAATAACACCTTTAATATTAAATTATTATACTGCTTAATAATATCAAATATTTAAGAATATCAATAGTTTACAAATGTAAATCCTTAGTGTTTCACAAAAATATACCATTCTCATGATGATTTTTCATATATTTACACAAATGTAAAACCTCGGAAAAATGATCCAGCGGATAAAGAATATCATGTCGACAAAAAACTTGACATCATCTGGCTTTGCAGACAAGGTTGGTGTCCCCCGCTCTACAATTTCACATATCATCTCAGGGAGGAATAAGCCAAGCCTTGAGCTGGTACAGAAAATACTGGATGCTTTTCCTGACGTAAGCACTGAATGGCTGGTAAGGGGAAGTGGAACCATGGCTGCCGGGATGCAAACATTGTTTTCGCAGGAGGATGATCAGGACAGGGAAAAGTTTGGGGATGCTCGTTGGAAAGGGGATGTCGGGGGGAATGAGGAAGGGGAATTGCCTGCCGAGAAGGTGGATAAGAGCGCATTGGCAGACAGTGAAAACCAGGCTCGGACTGATTCAGAAAGAAAAGGTGATGGTCCGCCGAACATTGGTTATACAGGGGCGGGAAAGCGAATGGTAAAACTGGTTGCAATGTTTGATGACGGCACGTTTTCCGCTTATCTACCCTCTGAATGACCCGGCGATGATCCCCAAAAACGGGAAGGATTCTTTTCAATACCTTTACGTTTCAGAAAAGAAGAAATTGATTTCCCTAACACCGTCTGTATCTGAACATGAACCCGCCTTGGCTCGGTTCATCGATCAATACTCAGAATAAATTTCTTGAGTTCAGAGATAACCTGTCATTTTTTTTACCTTTGTATGCTGATATAAGACAGGGAATTTGGATAAAAATCGACCAGATACAGTAGGCAAACTCCTTAAGGATAAGCAGCAGGCCATTGGCATTGTTGTGCATACCAATCCCGATGGTGATGCCATAGGTTCTTCACTCGCATTGTATGGGTATCTCAAAACGCAGGGTTATTCCATGGTTCATGTTATCGCTCCCAATGCCTATGCTTCTTTTCTGCATTGGATGCCGGGCAGCGACCAGATCATCATCGCCGAAGAGGAGAAGAACAAAGCCCTCAATATCATTGCCGGCGCAGCGCTTCTTTTTTTTCTGGATTTTAACGGTTTTGGGCGTGCCGGTCAGCTGGAAAAACCGCTGGCAGACAGCCGGGCGCCAAAAGTGATGATCGATCATCATCCCGAACCGGAAGGCGGCTTTGATGTGGTGTTTTCTGATACCGCTGCCAGCAGTACGGCAGAAATGGTGTATGGGATTATCACTGCGCTTGGTGGGGAAGAGGCAGTGACCCTGGATATCGCCCAATGCCTTTATGCAGGTATTGTTACGGATACCGGATCATTCAGCTATGGCTGCAATAACCCGCGTACCTACGAGATCGTAGCCAGGCTGATGGAAAAGGGAGTGGATGGCGCACACCTGCATCGCTTAATATACAGCACCTATAGCGTTGACCGCATGCGCCTCCTGGGCTTTTGCCTGAGTGAAAAACTGGAGGTTATGGAAGATTGCCGGGCGGCCTACATCAGCTTGACAAAAAATGAGCTGAAACGTTTTAATTACCAAGAAGGCGATACAGAAGGGGTTGTCAATTATGCCCTGAGCATCAAAGGCATTAAACTGGCAGCCCTGTTTATGGAACAAAATGACCATGTGAAAGCATCATTCCGTTCGACCGGCAATGTTGACGTGAACCAGTTGGCAAGGACCCATTACCATGGCGGTGGCCATGTCAACGCGGCAGGTGGTAAAAGCTTTCAGGGGCTTGAAAATACCTTGATTGAATTTGTAGCGTTGGTAAAGAAAGGCTTTGACTGATATGGTTGTGAAAATGAAAAGGGGTATGGTAAAGATTCTGCCATTTTTCCTGCTGCTGTTGCTCCTGCCGGCATGCCGGCAGGAAGTGGAGGAAAAGGTGCTTCCGGATGCCAGGCAACTTCAGGAAGCTTTCCTTGTAAGCAACAAGCATTTGCTTGCACTGGAAGAAGAAGCCATCGATGATTTCATTGAACGCTATGGATGGGAAATGCAACAAACTGGTTCCGGGCTCCGGGTTAAGATATATGATGAAGGGGCTGGAGAAAAAGCATCCTACGGACAACGTGTGGTGTTGGATTATACCATATATTTGCTCACCGGTGACCCTGTCTATACATCAGAAGATGTTGGTCCAATGACATTTACAGTGGGTCGCGGCGGTGTGGAGAGGGGTCTGGAAGAAGGCGTGCTGATGCTTGCGGAAGGCGGAAAAGCCGTGTTCATCATGCCCCACCACCTGGCATACGGTGTTCCCGGCGATGGCAAACAGATACCCAAAAGAGCAACGATAATCTATGAAGTTGAAATGCTGGCAATTCATTAAGTAATCACATAACATCAAATTATTATGAAAAAAGTGGGATTTTTGTTTATTCTTGTGGCTTCTGCCTCCTTTGTCGGATGCGGCGTGACGAACGGCGTGGACTATAAAGAGACTGAAAGTGGCCTTAAATATGCTTTTCATGTGGAGACAGGGCAGGAGAAACCACAGCCGGGAGACATCCTCAGCCTTGAAATGGTTTACCATTTAAATGACAGCACCTTGTTTGACAGCCGCGAAACAGGCTTGCCCATGTTTTTGGAAATGATGGAGCCCGAATTTCCGGGCGATATCTATGAAGGCCTGGCCATGATGTCTGTGGGCGACAGTGCCAGCTTTGTTCAGGATGCTGAACAATTTTTTCTCTTGACAGCCGGCATGATGGAGGTCCCGCCCTTTCTGGAACCTGGTGACCAAATCACTTTCGATGTCTCTTTGCTTAAGGCGATGGATGATGAGGGTTTTGCGCAGGAACAACAACGCATCATGGAGCAACAGATGGAGGATGATATGCGCAGGGCAGAGCAGGAGGAAGGGCTGATGCTGGAATATCTTGAAGATGAGGATATTACTGTTCACCCAACCGAAAGTGGATTGTACTATGTGGAAAAGGCAAGGGGTGAAGGAGCGAAAGTGGAACCCGGTGATAGGGTCGCTGTTCATTACGAAGGCAGGCTGCTGGATGGAACGGTTTTTGACTCTTCATACGAAAGGGAAGAGCCTCTTGAGTTCGTGATCGGCCAGGGCCAGGTGATCACGGGTTGGGATGAAGGGATCGGCATGATGCATGTGGGCGGTGTTGCCACCCTGGTGATCCCGTCACATCTTGCATACGGCGAGCGAGGGGCCGGCCAGATGATCCCCCCGTTCAGTACCCTGGTGTTCGATGTAGAGGTTGTAGATATCATTGACTAATCAACCTGGCCAGATGAAGACACTGAGCTGCTTTCATGCCGGCGGCCCTCAAAGGCAAATATTTGTTTTTTTTCTTGTCTTGGGCGGCCTGTTTGCCATGATGTGCAATTCCGCCTGCAGTGTACTGCGGATCCCCGAACCGCAACCGGAGCAGGCAATCACCGACAGTGGATTGGCCTACACCATCATACGCCATGGTGATGGCCCAACACCGCAAGAAGGTGATCAGGTCAGCGTGCATTATACAGGCCAGCTATCTGATGGCAGTGTCTTTGATTCGTCTTATGAAAGGGATGAGCCGGTGCAGTTCAGCATGGGCAGCGGGGAAGTCCTGCCAGGGTTGGAAGAAGGCATTGCATTGCTTAAAGAAGGTACCAAAGCAACAATCGTCATTCCTCCCGAACTGGCATATGGCGACATGGGCTTTGGCCCCGTCCCGGAGAATGAAACCCTGTCCTTTGAAGTGGAACTGCTTTCGGTTTTTTCGCCCGGGCTACCCGTTGACCCAAAAGAAACCTACATGAACGAAACCCCCTCCGGAATCAAATACAACGTGATTGAAGCCGGTGAGGGGATACAGCTGTCGGAAGAAATGCATGTCAGCCTCAACTATACAGGATATATTGATGATGCGGCACAAACACTATTCGACAGTTCCTATGAAAGGGAAGAGCCCCTTCAGTTTATCCTGGGAAGAAGAATGGTTATCCCGGGCTGGGAAGAAGCCCTGCCTGAATTCAAGGTGGGCGATGTGGTCAGAATGTGGGTACCATATCACATGGCATATGGTAGGCAGGGCAGGGGTCCTATACCCCCAAAAGCCAACCTTGTTTTCGAACTGGAAATACTGGATGCCCAATCCACCGTTTCCCCGGAAAAATACGCGGTACAGGGCAAAGACACCCTTGAAACCGTCACGGGACTCCGGTATATCCTGGTCGAAGAAGGAAAGGGTGACCCACCGGCCCTGGGGAGTGTATTGAAGGTGCATTATTCCGGATACCTGTCGGATGGTCGCTTGTTTGACTCGTCAGTCCAGCGAAGTGAACCTTTCCGGTTTGTCCTCGGAACAGGACAGGTCCTCAAAGGCTGGGACCAGGCTTTTGCACTGTTTCCCAAAGGGACGAAAGCCCGCCTCATCATCCCCCCGCACCTGGCATACGGCGAAGAAGGGAAAGACCCGATCCCACCCGGGGAAACATTGGTCTTTGATGTGGAACTTATCGATGTTCTTCGGTAAACTGATGCTTTGAGGACGTTGGACATATTGATATTTGATATTTCAACCTTTCGACAATCGAGTTTTAATGAATAAACCTGTTTAATATGTGTTTGCTACAGATCAGTTGGGACGCCAGTCCAGAGATATTTCGAATTGGCAGTTTGGCTGTCAGATGGTACGGGCTTTTTTGGGCATTGTCGTTTTATTTTGGATATGAGATCATTCTCCGTATCTTTAAAAAGGAAAATGTCCCGGTAAAACAGGCCGACAGTATCCTCATATACATGGCCATTGGAAGCATCGTAGGAGCCCGGCTGGGCCACTGTTTCTTTTATGATTTTGAATATTATTCAAAAAACCTGGTAGAGGTATTGTATATCTGGCAAGGGGGACTGGCAAGCCATGGTGGCGCCATTGGTATCCTCATCGCTTTGTACTACTATCAGAAAAAGGTCAGCAGCCAAAGTTTTACCTGGCTGCTGGACAGGCTGGTGATCCCCGTATCGCTGGCGGCCTTCTTTATCAGGATGGGGAATCTTATGAATTCTGAAATTTACGGGGTGGACACTTCCCTGCCCTGGGGCTTTATCTTTGAAAACCGCGGAGAGGTGGTGCCCAAGCATCCCACACAGATTTACGAAGGTCTGGCCTACCTGGTTTTGTTCATTACCCTGGGATGGTTTTACATTAAAAAGCGCCATAAACTCCCGGTAGGCTTTATGACAGGTTTTTTTGCCCTGTTCATGTTTATCGCCCGCTTTTTGGTGGAGTTCATCAAAGAACCTCAGTCAGCCTTTGAGGAAGAAATGTTGCTGAACATGGGTCAGATACTTAGCATTCCTGCCATCATTGCCGGCATCGGATTCATGGTCTATGCGTTCAGGAGCCAACACCGCCGGCGTAATAAGGATGCAGAACCCCGTCACCCGCAATCCAAAGGCTAACGTTGTCCCACAGGAAAGCATCTTCAAACCCCTGGCATTGCCAGTGAAGGCATTGATCTGCAGATTTAAAGAGTCATGAACCGTACCCCCTCTTACGGTCTTGACAGCAGAAAGATGGCCGGCCGTTTGTGCAGCTCCGGAAGCCCCTTTTCCCTCCATTGTATGATGGGCATCGTGCAGATGTACTCTGTATTCTTACAGAGGTCTGCTGCAATGCAGAAGCGTGTATCAGGCAAGCATTGCCTCAGCACATCTGAAGCCAGCGTATTATTACGGAATGGCGTTTCCATAAAGATCTGTGTGGCACCGCTGTTTTGGCTTTTCTTTTCTATTTCTTTGATTTTTTTGCTCCTGGGGCCTTTTTGGATGGGCAGGTAGCCATGAAAACAGAACTGTTGGCCGTTCAGGCCGGATGCCATCAACGCCAGCAGGATGGAGCTGGGGCCCACCAGGGGCTTTACCCTGATGTTCATTTCATGGGCCCGGGACACGACCAACTGGCCCGGATCGGCGATACAGGGGCAGCCAGCCTCCGAAAGCAGTCCGACAGAGCCGCCATCAAAACCGGCATCCAGAAAAGCCAGATCATCACTTTCGGGCCCATCCTTGTTGATTACATGGAAGATAACCTCATCAAAGGGCCGTTGATAGCCGGCCCGTTTCAGGAAACGGCGGGCAGTACGGATATTCTCCACGATAAAGATATTCAGTGTGTTGATCAGGCGAAAGTGGTCGTCTGGCCAGACTGAACGCAGGCGCTGTTCACCCAGCGAAGAGGGGATCAGGTAAAGGGTCCCGGCGGGTTCTGTTTTGTTCATGGGCTGATCTCATTAATGGTTGCAGGTTGTTTGTTCTGTCCACGGCAATCGGTACAGGTCGGTGTTGCCGCCTGAGAGGATGACACCGGTATGTTTTCCGGCGAACAGGTCCCGGTGGTTAAGAATTGCGGCCAGGGCCACCGCTGCGCTGGGCTCCACCACGATTTTCATCCGCTCCCATATCCAATGCATCGCCTGCACGATACTTTCCTCATCTGTGGTCAATATGTCGGCCACTCGTTCAAGGATGATGGGAAAGGTGCGACTGCCCAGTGAGGTACGAAGTCCATCGGCTATGGTCTGGGGTTTGCTCGAAGGGATCAGCTGTTTTTCACGGAACGACTGCCATGCGTCATTTGCTTTTTCCGGCTCGGCACCATAAACCCTGGTGCCGGGTGAAAAGTACGCGGCACTCAAGGCGCTGCCACTGAGAAGTCCCCCGCCGCCCACAGGGACAACCAAACAGTCAAGGCTGGGAGCATCTTCAAAGAGTTCAGCTGCTGCCGTTGCCTGACCGGCAATGATACGGTAGTCATTGTATGGATGTACTTCTACGGCGCCGCACTCTTTGATGACCTCCTGCAGGGTACGTTCACGGTCGGGCAGGGTAGGCCTGCAGAAATGGATGTGTCCGCCGTAGGATTCGACCGCTGAGACCTTGATCTTTGGCGCATTCTCCGGCATCACGATATGGGCGTTGATGCCACGCATCCCGGCGGCAAGTGCCAGTGCCTGGGCATGGTTTCCCGACGAGTGGGTGGCCACGCCCCTGACCGCATCACCGTCAGGCAGGGTCATCACAGTATGGGATGCCCCGCGGATCTTGAATGATCCGGCTTTCTGGAAGTTTTCGCACTTGAAATACAAGCTGCCGCCGGTCATGGCATCCAGCGTTGCACACGTCAGGACAGGGGTATGGTGGACGTAAGGAGCAATGATCTCCCTGACCTCCAGTATCTTTTGCCTCCCGGGCACCTCATGATGATCCGATTCTTTCAATCCAATCCTGTTTTCTGAAGTTGGTATGACCAACCTTTGTTGGCGCTGCCGGGGGTCACCTGTAGAGATGGTCAGCGGTCAGCATTTTGTAACATAATGTCTTCCACAATCTTCTCACAGCTGGCATCCAGCATACGGTAAACCTTTTCAAAACCGTTTTTACCGCCATAATAGGGATCAGGGACAGACAGGTTTTTCCCGGGGTAGATGGTATTCAGGATCAGGTGTACCTTTTCGGCGTCCCTTTCTGAACCGGCAAGGCTTACCACGTCATCAAAATTATGGAGATCCATGACATATATTTTGTCAAAAAGATCAAAGTCTGCCACTTCAAACTGTCTGGCCCGCTGTTGGGAAATGTCGATGCCATGTTTGCGCGCTATTTCCTGGGAGCGCCGGTCCGGTCGTTCCCCCGCATGATAGGCTGCAGTGCCGGCTGAATCAACCGTTACATCCAAACCCCGCGCCCCTGCCTTTTCCTTTAATATACCCTCCGCCAGGGGCGAACGGCATATGTTCCCCAAACATACCATGATTATCTTCATCATATTACAATTTATAATCCAAAGAAAATAAAAAACCCGGAAAAAATTTGTTTTTCCGGGATCTTTCCACCAATGTATGGTCTCGTGGTCCCTTCGTCCGCTCAATCTTCCCTATACAATCTTAATAATATTTTGGAGTTCAGCCACATACTTTTTAAATCGCTTGTCTGTGTCAATCAGGTTCTTTACCGTTTTGCATGCATGCAGGACGGTAGCATGGTCTTTGTTACCGCATTTGTTGCCAATGACGGCCAGGGATGATTTGGTGTAGATCTTGGAAAAATACATGGCCAGCTGCCTTGCCTGAACAGTTTCACGTTTGCGGCTTGCCGACTTCATCTTGTCCAGTGGCAGGTCAAAATATTTACATACGGCTTGCTGGATATAGTCAATGGTGATCTCCCTCGGGGCGTTTTTGACAAATTTGTCAATTACACTGGCGGCCAGCTTCATGGTGATGTCCTTTTTGTTCATGGACGATTGCGCCAGTATCGAGATCAGGGCCCCTTCCATTTCCCTTACATTGGTTTTGATTTTGGAACCGATCAGTTCCAGGACCTCCTGGGGCATTTCCACGCCATCATTATGGATCTTCTTCTGCAGGATGGCGATCCTTGTTTCAAAGTCAGGAACTTGCAGGTCGGCCGACAACCCCCATTTGAAACGTGACAGGAGCCTGGGTTCTATCCCGCTCATTTCCACAGGTGGCATATCGCTGGTGATGATGATCTGTTTTCCGTTCTGATGGAGCTGGTTGAACAGGTGAAAAAACACATCCTGGGTTTTCGGCTTCCCGGCAAGGCAATGAATGTCATCCACGATCAGCACATCGATCATCTGATAAAAGTGGACAAAGTCGTTCTGATTGTTATTGCGGATGCTGTCGATGAATTGATTGGTAAACTGCTCTGCAGTGACGTACAGCACGGTTTTTTCAGGGTAATGGTCCTTGACTTCGATCCCAATGGCATGCACAAGGTGGGTCTTCCCCAAACCATTGCCGCTGTATATAAGCAGTGGATTGAAGGATGTTTTGCCCGGATTCTGGCCTACGGCGATCCCTGCGCTTCTCGCCAAACGGTTGCAATCGCCCTGGATGAAATTGTCAAAATTGTAAGAATCAATCAGTTGTGGGTGGACATTTAGTTTCTTCAGTCCGGGTATCACAAAGGGGTTCAGCCCATGAACCCCTTTGGGCTCATGGCTCATCTCAACAGGCATGCTGATGGGAGGGTTCTTCAGGGCTTTCTTGTTCAGCGTGGGGGCATGGACAGTGAAAGGCTGTGGCTGATTTGCGTGGCAGGTGTTATCCATCACAATACTGTATTCCAGTCGACCGTTTGGCCCCAGCTCTTTCTTGATGGTTTTTTTCAGCAGATCAATGTAATGCTCTTCAAGCCATTCATAAAAAAACTGGCTGGGAACCTGCAAAGTAAGAATATTCTTGTTGAGCCGGACAGGCCTGATCGGTGCAAACCATGTATTGTATGCATTCTGGCTTATATTATCCCTAATGACAGCCAAACATCCCGTCCACACCTTTTCATATCCTTGCTCCATTACATGTCCCTGGTTTAAAATGATTACTTTAGAAACTTAAAAGGCTTTGGTTATCAACAATTACACTGGACGGGTTAATCACATAAAGTTTTCAACAAATTTTATCAAAAAAAAGTTAAAAAAAAACCCCTTTTGCACTTGTATAATTTAAATTTTTGTTGTATATGACTCGACAAAACTTTTCTCTCCCTGCGCATCGAAAAACACGTCCATTGAACCAATATACGTCCCGCCATAGCCTGCCTGACCGATGGCAACTGGTCTGTTTTGAAGGTTTCTGACAATTCTGGGTGGGTCCAGCAGCATATGGGTATGTCCGCCGATAATGATATCGGTGTATTTGGTATTTCCGGCCACCAGCATATCACTCACCTTGTCCCCCTCGTAGTCGAAACCAAGGTGTGAAAGACAAATGATCAAATCACATTGCATTTTGACCAGGATGCTTTCCATCTCCCTTGCTTTTTCAATGGGATCCAGGTATTTTGTCTCTTTGTATAAATTTCTGCTTACCAGACCTTCGGGATCTATCCCGAGGCCGTATACGCCAACCTTGTATTCGCCTTTTGTCAGTACAATATAGTCCCTGACTTTGCCTGCCAGGATGGTCTGGCTAAAGTCATAGTTTGCGGCAAGGAAAGGAAAGCCGGCATATGGGAGGACATCTTTGAAGCCATCCAGGCCGTTGTCGAACTCATGATTTCCGAAAGCAACAGCGTCATAACCCATTTTGCTCATGAGTTTCAGCTCGGGCTTACCTCCATACATATTGAAATAGGGTGTCCCCTGAAACACATCGCCTGCATCCAGCAAGATGAGATGGGGGTCTTTTTCCCTGGTCCTGTTGATAAGGCTGGCACGCCGGGCGTAGCCTCCCATGCCCGGGTAATTGGGATCCTTGGCGGGATAAGGGTCTATGCGGCTATGGGTGTCGTTCGTGTGCAGTATGGAGATCTTGTGTATCCCGGCATCGCGAAAAGCAATGGCGGGAATGCCCGCCAGGGTGGCTGCGCCGGCAATACCCAAAGTCTTTAAAAAATTACGCCTGTCAATGTGTTGCATGGTTATTCGGTGGTTATCCGTCCGTCAAGACTGCTTTCAATTTCATGACCCCGGCGATGCTGATCCACCAGGTGTTCTATAATGGCATCCCGTATACGCTTGCCCAAAAGCTCGTAGTTTACCGGATCAAGGAAAAAGACCATGTTGTCTCCACCGCCGGCCAAATAATCGGAGGTGAGTACTTTATAATTCCGCTCTTGATCCAAAGGAGCATCATTGATCCGTAAATCCCTTACTTTATTGTCTTCGACCCTCAACCGGATCCCTGAAACAGGCATGCCTGCCTCTGCTGTGGCAAGGTAATCAAAAAGCGCTGTGGTCTTCCCGGGAGTCAATGTAATGACAACCATTTCATTCTCAAAAGGCATCAATTCATAGATCCTGCCTCGTGTAACGGCTCCTTCCGGGATACTCGTGCGCAATCCCCCATAATTGAGCAAAGTGAAATCAATGGGTTTGCCATCATCTGGCGCATAGATCTCCTCACCGGCTTCCATGATCAAATCGGCAACAAAATTGTTCAGCAACCCCTCCGGACTGCCCCTCTCCATTACATGAGCTGAATAGGCAAGCACCTGACCCATCTCTTCCTCCAGAGAAGTCCGGTAAAAAGCAATGATCGAATCAACCGCACCATCTTTTTCGGGAATGTGGAGACTGTCAACCGGGATCAACTTTCCCCTGACCTCTACCGGAGAATGGGGACTGATGCAGGCCCACAACAAAAAGAGTAAAAGAGTTGCTTTACCGATTACGGAAGCTCGGCATGTGACCATCGTGTGTGTACGTTTTATGGAAAAAGACCAATGGCAATGTTAAGGTTTATTAAGGATAAATCCAACCCTTTTTTGAAGAATATTTTTAAATTAAATCAGTCTGAATAAACCCAGAAAGGCTATGCATGAAAGGCCTTTTTTTAAGTTGCTGATTGCCACTATATGATCATCTGGTAGCCGAATGTTCTATTCTTTTTTCTTGAAAAATTGAAATCACGCATTTACATTACTGTGCACCTTTGTGGATTCAGGTCTGCTCATGGGTAAAACCATTATTCAGTCCGGAGAAAATCAATACGGACATTTTGGAGTTTTTTAAACTGGTTGAGTACGGTTTGGCAATGACCCTTCCTTACGGAGAAATCGATGCGGCATGCTTGGTCAAAATCATGGGAATGCTGGGCAAGTCCATATTCTTTCATGATCCGCATGATGTCATTCATTGCAAGGTAATCAAATGATATTCTGTAAAAATTGCAGATGGTTTTGGTTACAATGGAGTTATTGTCGATGGCATCTTTGGCGGCACCCTTGTATGCGTTGATCAGGCCCCTTACGCCCAATTTTGTGCCGCCAAAATAACGTACCACGACGATCAGCACATTGAAGAGTTCATGGGATAGTAATTGTCCGTAGATTGGTTTACCAGCAGTGCCGGAGGGTTCTCCGTCATCGTTAAACCGCTGGTTGGTATTTTCATGGCCTATAATCCATGCAAAACAATGATGTCGTGCATCGTGGTACTCTTTTTTTATATCATCCAGCAGTTGTTTGACCTCCTTTTCACTTTGCACAGGGTATGCCAGCGCTATAAACTTGCTTCCCTTGTCCTTGTAAAAGCCCCGGGAAGGCCCTTTGATGGTTTTGTATGTGTCTTCAGGCTGGTTTTGCATACCGTCTTTTATTCGGGCCGGGCCGCTGGTTAACCATTACATCCGGCAGGGTCTGTCGTGGGATTTGGATGATGGTCAATATGTTGTCCTGCTCCTGCAGTCACTCTCCGGCAAGGGGCGAGCAGGTGACTGGCCGGTACCGGACCCATTTCGATCCATACCGTTCATTCAAAGGTACATGTTAGTATTTTTTATGTAAAACCACACACAGACACATGAAAAAACATCGGTATATTGTCATGTGTTCTTGAAACAATAAAAACTTTCCATTCCGATGATGATCTGTGACATGGGTTTTAGCGGATGGATGCGTGGTGCGGGCACCCCTTTGCCGAAAAACCGGGTGCCGATGAACACCCTTGCTTCATCCCACAGGTTCTGATCTATGAATCTTTGCAATAACTGGCGTCCGCCTTCCACAATGAGGGACTGTTTCCCGTCACCGTATAACCTGGCTGTGATGTTTTGAAGCAGCAGGTCATCAAAAGGCAGTTTCATGTAGCAGATATTGTCTGTTTTTTTTTCGGCTTTTTCATTGATGACGATGGTGGGTTGGCTGTTGTCGAACAGGTTCAGGCTGGCAGGAAGCCTCAATTGTCTATCCAGTACGATCCGGGTGGGGGAGGGCCCTTGCCAGTCGCGGACATTCAATCGCGGATTGTCTTTCAGTGCTGTTTGTGTACCCACTATTATGGACTGCTCTTCGGTGCGCCATTTGTGTACAAGCATGCGAAGCTTTTCGCTGGTGATCCATGTTGGCCGCTGCTCAGATCCGGGCAAACGCTCGGAATCGATAAAGCCGTCGGCTGTCTGCGCCCACTTGAGAATGATATAGGGACGTTTTTTTTCATGAAACGTAAAGAATCGCTTGTTGAGCTGACGGCATTGTTCCTTGAGCACGCCTACCTTCACCTCACACCCATTGCTTCTCAGGCGTGCGATCCCTTTGCCTGCCACTTCATCGAAGGGATCTACCGTACCGATCACCACCCGGGAGATGCCTTTCTGAAGGATGAGGTCAGTGCAGGGCGGGGTTTTTCCATGGTGACAGCAGGGCTCCAGGCTCACATAGAGGGTAGAATCACGGAAAAGGTTTTTATCCCTGACCGAATCAACAGCCCTGACCTCTGCATGGTGGTCCCCGCATCGCTGATGGTAGCCTTCACCGATGATGCGGCCTGCGTTGACCACGACAGCGCCAACCATGGGATTGGGCGCCGTCCTGCCAAGGCCCGGCCGGGCCAGGTCAATGCACCGTTGCATGAATAATTCGTCGCCGGACATGTTTTATTTATATACTTGCCTGATTTGGTCGCCAGTTTTCGCGGCTCAGAACACTTCCGCGTGCACGGTGTTCCAGGGCCGGTGTGTTGGATTCAAATATACCGCAAACTCACCTCTTTCAAAAATTTTTCTTCCAGAACCTTTGCGATCTTACCCATGACCGACCTTCGAATCTCCAGCTCCACAGGAAGGTTCGGATCCTGATGTGCAACATTGATGGCGGTGCCTGTGAGCAAATGGATCTCATCACTTTCAAGGATCTGCCTGACAATGCTGTCGGCCGGGCCTTTCCCAAGATCCGTTCGCTGACTGTAATTATCCAATATCTCTGCAGTCTTGCTGAGCGTCAGGATCCCTTCCGTTACCAGGTCGATCCCTTCCATAAAAGAGACAGGGGGCAGGTCAGGATCGTCAAACTCCAGGTTGTCCTCAATGGGGATGCCCAGCTCCCTCGACACAATGTCTGCTGTGGTGCCGCCACAAAGAATCTTTTTACCGTTGAAATGTTTTACCACCGATGCCAGTTCCTTGTCTTTATCCTTTTCATAAGGCGGCCCTGAACATATGAGCAGGCGACGGGGGTCGCGAAAATAGACCACCAAAGCGCTGGTGTCGTCTTTGGCCTGGTAGCCATCGTTGGCGTGGGCCTTGTTCACAACCATCGATGCCAGCCTGGCAGCGGAGATGTCCGGCTGCTCTTTTGTCAGCGAAACGATATGCTCTGCCACATTTTCAAAGCCCCATCCAAGCAAAAACTTGTCTTTACCCAGTCCCGACTGGGTAATACCGTCTGTCATCAGTAAGATCCGGTCCTCTTTTTGTGCTTTGAAAGTACATGCCCTGATCTCTTTTTCCAAGCTGTCATCGCCCTTCAGGGTGATAGGCTCCCATCTAAGCTCATATTTTTTATCCTGTCGTATAACAATGGTATCGGGATTGTCATAATTGAGGATGGTACATTGTCCATCCTTGTCAATGTCCATGACAGTAAAGGTGGCATAACTGATCTTGCGCTCACTGCAGACCGGAAGTGTATTCATGATGATCTCTGCGATCTTGTGAGCGTCTTTATGCTCTTTGGTGAAGTTGAGTGCCATGGTGGCTGTCAGTGTGGCCAGAAGATTGGCTTTGACCCCGTGTCCCATGCCGTCTGACAGGACCACGACGGTGCGGCCCTCTTCCTTTACCTTCTCAGACAAGAAGATGTCGCCGCAGATGCGCTCACCCATGTGGTTTCGCTGCGCTGCCCCGACTTCTATGTAAAATGGTTCGGTCATTCTTTTGTTTCAGTGTCAAGGCATGGCCTCAGATCCGCCTGAATATGGGTTTGGTGCGTTCAGTGGCATCCCGGTCCGCACAGGGGGCTCGACCATTCACCGCATGAACAGATTATTAAAAAACAACACATCAATCCTTCTTTTTCTTCCGGTAAGTTTCAATGATAGAGTTCAGCATCTTCTCTGTCGTGCTGGCCCCTTCACCCAAAGAAAACGCAATCTGCTGCACCATCTTCAGGTTCTCGTCAATCGCCTCACTCACCCTGTTGATGATCTCTTCCTGCCTCACCTCAGCCACATACATATCACGGAAAACCCCTCCGACGATCTTGTTGGGCTTCAGTGAATAGATGCTGACATTCAGCAGACGGTCATCGTGTTGTACGTCTTTACCGATAATGTTTTCATCGTTTTCCAATACATACATGAAGAGGTTATACAGGTTATAGGGAAGCAAGGTTTTCAGATCGGCACCTGTAAGTCCCGGTATGACCTCATTGATGATCTTGGCATCCTCGCCCAGGACCTTGACAAAGCTTTCGTTTGATTCCAATACCTTTAGTTTTTCGTCAACAATGACGGCTGCCGATGGCAGATTTTTCAGAAGGGTGGAAGTGGTGTCCGATCGCTGTTTGAGTTTCTGGTTTTCTTCCAGCAGTGACTTTTCCTTTTCCAGCAATCCTTCCTGTTGTTTTTTCAGTTTCTCGTTATTGTTTTTCAGGGTTTTGATATAATCCTGCTTGTTTTTGATGGAATAATTCAGGCACATTTCCGGTTTGGACAGTCCCTGGCTGATGGAGGTGGCAAAGTCGCGGCAGCTCCTAAAGCCACAGGCATTGCAGGCCGCGGTTTCTTCAAGCCGCTTGCCCAGGCTTTTCAGCACCTCTTCCAATTGTTCATTGTCCGGCTGGGGCAGTCGTTGGTCATCTTTCCGGAAGGTCCGCCCCAGGTCTGTGTGCATATATCTTTCCAGTTCTTTTTTCCACTGGCCTTTGTCAAAGCCCTTCAGCCGCTTGTGAACATAATCCACCACCATGGTCCGGCGCAGGTACCTGTTCGATTGATCTGTCGTGCCGGGGCCGGTAAGACAGCCGGCATGATAAAAAATATTGAAATGCTTTTTCAGTGACTCAGGATGATCATTGAATTCATCCACTGCATCCAGCATGTTGATCTTTTCCTCTACGGTTATCACCTTGCCTCCCGTCAGCGAATCATCCAGGCCAGCTGCCTGCAGGATGCCATTACTGATAGGGTAGAGGGAGCCGAGGTAGCCAATGGGTTTGTCGAAATCGGAATACTCTACTTTGGCTTCCTTGATGTCAGATCGTTTGAAAAGCTCGCGCAGCTCCCTGAATGTCAGCACCGCATCCACTTTTCCCGTCCCTTTGTGCAACCCGGCCTCATGTTTTGCCGACAAACACGGCCCGATGAATACCACCTTCAGGTCCTCGCCAAATGCTTCACGGACGACTTTTGCTGTGGCTGTCATCGGTGTGACAACAGGGGCCAGGTTATCGGTAAGTTCCGGAAAAAATTTTCCCACATAGGATACCAGGCTCGGACAATTGGCCAACAGGTAATATTTGCCCTTGAAATTCGACAGCAACTCATGGTATTTCATCGCTACCAGGTCAACGCCGAAAGATACCTCGTTTACATAGTCAAAACCAAGGGTGCGTATCATCTCCACAAATTTGCGGTAATCGGTGATATCGGGAAACTCCCCGCTGATGGTCGGATCGACAATGGCAGCCACCCGGTGTTTTGACGAAAGGAGCGAAACAGTATCCTCCACATCGCTCAAATGAGAAACAGCATCGGATGCGCATACGTTCAGGCAACTCCCGCATCCGATGCAACGGTTGTGGTTCACAACCGGCATCCCGTCCTTGCCCCGGGTGGTGATGGCTTTGACCGGACAAGTCCTGATGCAGGCATAGGACCTTGTACAACGATCATGGTCTATGTTTATGATTTGCATGCCCCGATATTGGTTTTTATAGTGCACCCGCATTTTACAACTTCTGGCAACTTTATCCTGATCCTGTTACCACAGGCCTTGTCAATCAATATGTTGATGGACTGTCGGACCATCATTGATTTGAAAAATGCCTGTCAAGCAATTCCGTTATGTTCTCAAAACGGACCTTTGTGTATTTTGTATCATTTATCGAAAGCACAGGACCGTTCTCACATTCTCCAACACAATGGGCCCCTTTGAAAACAAGCATCTCCTCAAGTCCCCGTTCCTTCAGGTAGCTTCTTATCAACCCAAGTGTGTGTTTGTTTCCCCTTGAGAAGCAACTGCTGCCCATACATATGACGATCTCACCACTGAATCTGTGTGTCATGGTAAAAAGCTTTTATAGCACGACATTGGCTTTTCAATGAAGGGTGCCCCTGTTTTATCATGCCTTCCATTACAAAAATACAAAAGCTTTTCAATGTACAAGTTAATTCCTTCACATCTTTGAAAACATCTCGCCCGGGAACTGAACCTAAATATTACTTTGTTCAATATGCCACTGTTTTTATGGACTGCCGTGTCCTCTTAAAGTTTTTTAATTACTTTTGCAGTGTTGATTTTAAGAGTATTATATTGTTGGTGCCAATATCATTGATGATCATTTAATTTTTTTGTTTTATATTGTGAAAGAAATATCAACACACAATTTTTAATGGAAATTGATACAGCACAAATATTTCAGAAATTCCCCAATCGGCGTCGAGAGGATTTGATCCCAATTTTACAGTCCACCCAGGATATTCATGGATTCTTATCGGAAGAGATCGTCAATGCTGTGGCTGATTATCTTGAAATCAGTGCCAACAAGATCTATGGGGTGGCTACTTTTTATGATAATTTCCGTTTCGGCCCGGTTGGCCGGTATCACTTCCGTTTGTGCCATGGCACCGCATGTCACGTAGCGGGTGCTGCGACATTGCTGAAAGAGCTTGAAAAGCTACTGAATGTCAGTGACCGCGAAACAGACAAAAAGGGCCTGTTCAGCCTGGAGGTTGTGAACTGCGTTGGCGCTTGCGGACTGGCCCCACTGATAGAGATCAATGATCAGTTTTATACGAACATTACCCTGGATAAACTAAAAGACCTTGTTGGGTCAATCCGGGATAAAGAAAACAGCACCCTATGACTTCAGGTACAGCCAGAGACACCCGTCAGTTTCTGATCGACCAGGTATTGCTTGATCCCCAGAGGGGTGCAAATGCCTCCTTAAAAAAACCCTTGTCGCACATCTCCGGTGAAAGGGTCCACAGGCCTGTCATTTACGTCGGGATGGCTACCTGTGGACGTATTGCAGGTGCGGATAAGACCCATGCGGCCATTCAGGAATACCTTCAGGATAGCGGCAGCGATGTTGATTTGGTGGAAGGGGGATGTGTTGGTCTTTGTACTGAGGAGCCCTTGGTGGATGTGCAGTTGCCCGGCAAGGCCCGTTTGTCTTTTTCCAGGGTGACCGCCGACAAGGTGCAGACCCTGCTGGATGATATGCTGAACGATAACCTGCCGTCGCTCCCTTTATTGGGTCAGTATAAGAATCCTATCGTGCAGCAATGGGACCAGGTGCCCTTTGTGGAAGAGCATCCGTTTTTCGCACAGCAGCACAGAATGTTGCTGGAGCACTGCGGGGTCATTGATCCGGTGTCGGCAGAAAGCTATATCGCCAAAGGGGGTTACTGGGCTTTTGCCGATACGATTTCGCGGCATACACCCGATCAGGTGTGTGACATCATCACCCGCAGCAGCCTGGCCGGCCGTGGTGGCGGTGGCTTCCCGACAGGAAAAAAGTGGGCTGCCGCCCTGAAGGCGGTGAGCGACCAGAAATACTTCGTATGCAACGCTTTTGAGAGTGACCCCGGAAGCCATATGAACAGGACCATCATAGAGAGCAATCCGCACCGTTTGATAGAGGCCGTTTTAATAGGTGCCTATGCTGTTGGGGCGAGCAAAGCCTATATCTTTATCCGTGAAGAGTTCACCCTGGCCGTCGAACGCCTTGAAAAGGCCTTAGGTCAGGCACGGGAAGTTGGTTTGGTCGGACACCACATATTCGATTCGGGAGTGAATATTGAGCTGGAGGTGAAGAAGGGTGCGCGGGCCTTTGTATGTGGCGAAGAAACAGCACTGATAAGCAGTATCGAAGGCAAAAGGGCCATGCCATCATCCAAACCTCCGTATCCTTCGCAGAAGGGCCTGTGGAATAAACCAACCATTGTCAACAACGTGGAAACATTGTTCAATGTGCCCCTTATTATGAAGAACGGGGTCGAATGGTTCCGTTCTGCCGGCACAGAGAACAGCAAGGGTACAAAACTGTTTACCCTGTCCGGCAGCCTGTGTTATACTGGCACCGCTGAAGTGCCCATGGGTATGTCTTTCAAGGATATCATCCATAAAATAGGGGGGGGGATGGCCACGGACAAAGACTTTAAGGCCATTGTGCTGGGCATTAACAGCGGGAGCTTCATCACCGAAGAGACGCTTGATACAAGGCTGGACTTTGAAGAAATGAAAAAAACAGGAGCCTCCCTGGGCAGCGGTGCTTTTGTCGTCCTGGATCAGAATGTCTGTATGGTAGACCTGGCCAGGTTCTTTACGGCCTATTTCCAAAAAGAAAGCTGCGGAAAATGTATCCCGTGCAGGGAAGGTACAGCAAGGATGCTGGAGGTGATGGAAAACGTAACCCGCAAGCCTGATAAGGAAAAATCTTTCCAGACACTGGAACGGTTTAAAGGGGTGATGCAACTAAAAAGTTTGGCAAGCGTTATCAGCGAAACGTCCCTATGTTCCCTTGGCAAGTCATCGCCTAATGCCATTTTAAATGTGCTTAAATATTTTAAGGAGGAATTCGATGCGCATATTTTCGAAAGAAAATGTGCCGCCAATGTCTGTACCGACCTGAAGGACTTTTTTATCGATGTGGATGCATGTACAGGGTGTACGGCTTGTTTTAAAAAATGTCCCGTGGATGCCATCATCGGATCTCCACGGTACCCTCATTTTATTGTCCAGGATAAATGTATTGGCTGTGGCATCTGTTATGATGTTTGTAAGTTTAACGCGGTAATCGTCAAATAGCGCCATCTTCTTTTGTTATGGAGTTTCAGATTGAAGTCAACAACAAGCTTATCAATGTCCGTGAAGGGGAGACCTTGCTGTCGGCATTGCGCGAACATGGTTTTAAGATCCCTACTTTATGCCACATGAACCGTTTTTCACCATCGGGGGCGTGCCGTTTGTGCGTGGTAGAGGTTGAAGGCACCCGCGACCTGGTCACCTCCTGCTCTAGCACTGTTCAAAAGGGCATGAAGGTAAGGACGAATTCCCAGCGGGTTATTCGTGCCCGCAAGGCACTTGTGGAGTTGCTGTTGTCGAACCATCCCGACGACTGCCTTTATTGTCAGCGCAACGGTCATTGCGAGCTGCAGTGGTTGGCCGGGGAGATGAATGTAAAGGAGAGAAAATATTTTGCGCGGAAGAATGCTTTTTTCCCTGATTACTCAAGCAGCAGTGTGGCACGGGACCCTGCCAAGTGCATCCTTTGCAGCCGTTGCGTGCGTATTTGTGAAGAAGTGCAACTGGTCACCGCCATCGACTTTATCTCGCGGGGCAACCAGACCAGGGTGAACAGTGCCTTTAACAAGGGGCTGAATGTGTCTGACTGCATCCACTGCGGTCAATGCATCCAGGTTTGTCCCACGGCTGCCTTGCTGGACATCCCCCATGTGGACAAAGTGCAGGCAGCGCTTGGAAAAAAGGACAGACAGGTGATGTTCTTCATCAGCCCGTCGGTGGTGGCATCTGTGGCGGAAAAGTCGGGGATGAAGCCCAGGCAGAATGTGATGCACCGTATCGTCGCCGCCCTCAGAAGATGTGGCGCAGCAAAAGTGTTCGACCTGGGTGCCGCTAACGACATCCATGTGCTGCAGGAAGCCAGGATGCTTGCAGAAAGGCTGCAAAGCGATGTTGCAAGCCCTTCCCCCATGATCTCATCCTGTTGCCCGTCCCTGGTGCGGTATGTGGAAGAGTTTCGCCCGCAATCTGTTTCGGCACTGTCTTTGAACAAATCACCACAACAGACCCTGGCCACCCTGCTGAAAACCATTTATGCCCAGCACAACGGAATAGAACAGGAAGAAATCTTCACCGTAGCTGTCATGCCCTGTGTGGCAAAAAAGTATGAAGCCTCACTCGAGAAGAATACCCACAAAGGCGTTTCGGAAGTAGATGCTGTGCTGACCGTCAGGGAGTTTTTTCAGCTCTTGCGTGGCTTTGGCCTGGATCTTCCCCACATGGAGGAGGAGGCGCCCGACGAGCCTTACAATACCCCTTCTGCTGCCGCCTGGAAGCTCGGCTACTCAGGAGGTAAAGCAGAGGCAGTGGCCCACGAGGTATTCAACATGATGGCCAACCCCAGGAAAGACAGCTTCAAGTTCAACCTTCCCAAAAACATGACGGGAAAGCGTGAGATAAAAATTAATATCGGTAAAAAGAAAGTTGGCTTTGCGTGGGTCAGCAGTATTGCTGAAGCTGAAAGCTACCTTAAGCAGCTGGATGACCAGCAACGAGACGACATCCACTATGTGGAAGTGATGGCCTGCCTGGGTGGTTGCGCCGGTGGAGGCGGCCAGCCAATCAGCCGTGGTTTTGAAGATGCCAGGGCCCGTAAACGATTTTGCATCGAAATGGAAAAAAACAGCCCCTTTGAAACCGCAGGAGAAAACCCCATAGTCCAATCCGTATTCAAGGCGGATAAGCTGGCACCAGATAATGATTTGGCCTTGGAGTGGCTGAACAACCGGTTCAAAGAACAAAAAGACCATGGCAGAAAAGAATAAAGAGATTATATATACGATCCAGGATCGCTGTAAGGTCTGTTATACCTGCGTGCGCGAATGCCCGGCAAAAGCGATTAAAATCATGAACGGCCAGGCAGGGATCATCCCGGAAAGGTGTATCGCCTGCGGTAACTGTATCCGTGTATGCAACAGGGACGCCAAAATGTTTGCCTTTGCGATCGATAAGGTAAAAAAATTATTGTCAGGCGATCAAAAAGTGGCCGCCATCGTAGCGCCCAGTATTGCCGGAGAATTTACCGACATCTCAAGTTATGTTTATTTTGTTGGCATGATCAAAGCCCTGGGGTTTGACTACGTTAACGAGGTAGCTTTTGGGGCAGAGCTTGTTGCCCACAAATACAAGGAAATACTGCAGAGTAAGCCCAACCGCCCCCTGATCTCTACAAGTTGCCCTGCCATCGTGAGCTATGTGGAAAAGTACCATCCCGGGATAGTCGATTCGCTGTTTCCGGTGGTCTCCCCTATGATCGCCACAGCCAAAGTCCTCAGAGAAAAGCATGGTGATGACTTGCGTATCGTATTTGTAGGGCCCTGTATCGCCAAGAAAGTGGAGGCCGGAGAACAACAATTTGAGGGTTTGATTGATGAGGTTATTTCCTTTGTCGAGTTGAGGCGCATGTTTGATGAAAAGAACCTGACAGAAGACAATGTGGCACCCACTGAGTTTGATCCGCCAGTGGCAGGAAAAGGCACCATTTTTCCTATCAGCGGGGGCATGCTTCAAACTGTCGACCTGGAGGAGGACTTTATGAAAGGGGATATCATCGTAGCAGAAGGGCGTCACGATGTGATCGAGGTGTTGCGAGAGTTTGAAGAGGGTTACCTGGAAGCCAAAATGTTTGACCTGCTTTGCTGCAACGGCTGTATCAAAGGGCCCGGGATGAGTCATAAACATCAGTTCTTTTTCAAAAGAAAGAAAATCTCCAATTTTGCCAAAAAGCGATCGGACCTTATCGACATAAACAAATGGCAGCAAGACCTGGATACGTACCTTCAGCTCAACATGAAAAGAAGCTTTGAAGGTGATGATCAGCGCTTCCCTTATAAATACCCTGAAAATGAGATCAGGGAGGTGTTGCAAAAGTTTGGCAAAAAAGAACCGGAAGATGAATTAAACTGTGGCGCTTGTGGTTATGATACCTGCCAGGAACATGCAGTCGCCATTCTACAGGGACTGGCGGAATCGGAGATGTGCCTGCCTTATACCATCGACCAGTTGCATGATTATATTTCTGAACTGGATGTGTCGAACAAGAAGCTTGCCTCGACACAGGCGGCGCTTAAGCAAAGTGAAAAGCTTGCCTCAATGGGGCAACTGGCCGCAGGCATCGCCCATGAAGTGAACAACCCCCTGGGGGTGGTCATTATGTATAGCCATATCCTTTTGGAAGAACTCGATCCTTCCTCGCCATTTTATAAAGACCTGCAGTTGATCGTTGAACAAGCCGACAGGTGCAAGAAAATCGTTGGCGGACTCCTGAACTTTGCCAGAAAGAGCAAAGTGACCATCGACAAGGTCAAGGTAAGCAAGTTGATTAAAGGTGCCTTAAAAACCTTCCCATTGCCCCGGAATGTGTCGCTTGACATTAAGATACATGCCCCCGATCCCGTCATGGAATGTGATTATGACCAGATGGAACAAGTGTTTTCTAATTTGTTTAAAAATGCCGTGGATGCAATGCCCGATGGGGGCATACTCGCCATAAGCGCAGATGATAAAGATGACGGTGATACCCTCGAGTTCCGGATCAGCGACACCGGCACCGGGATCTCCAAAGAGAATATGGAAAAAATGTTTGAACCATTTTTTACCACCAAAAAGACCGGTCAGGGTACAGGCCTTGGACTGCCCATTATTTATGGCATCATCAAAATGCACCGTGGCAA
Source organism: Bacteroidales bacterium (assembly GCA_007125585.1). GTDB lineage: Bacteria > Bacteroidota > Bacteroidia > Bacteroidales > UBA7960 > PUPG01. Next base: position 23,862 of record SLCY01000026.1, on the reverse strand, counting down.
CATAAAGTTTGAATCGAACGACGATCCCGGCAAAGGACCAACAGGAACGGTGTTTATTGTTACATTGCCCAAGAAAGCACAGGAAAAAAAAAGGGAAATCCTGGATGACAAGCTCACCGGATAAATCTTAAAATACCTTGCCATGTTAAAAAAAGACAAAAAGACCATTTTGATCGTGGATGATGATGTGGATTTCCTGTTTCAGCTAAAAACAGGGGTAAAGGGGATGGGGTTTGATGTGGTTACCGCTGGAAGCCGGAAAGAAGCTGAGGACATCTGCGAGCGCATGCGGCCTGATCTGGCTATCCTGGATCTGATGATGGAAGACCAGGACGCCGGTTTTATCCTTTGCCACAAGATCAAAAGTAAATATCCGGATGTGCCCATCATCATCGTTTCTGCCGTGATGGCCGAAACGGGTATGTTTTTTGATGTAACCACAGAAGAAGAGCAAGACTGGATCAAAGCTGACCTTTTCCTGAACAAGGGAATAAGGATGGACCAGCTGCATAAAGAGATCAACAAGTTGTTAAAGCTCTGAGGTGTTGAGAACATTGAAACGTATGGGTGGTGAAAGGTAAACCAGATGAAAGGGGACACGTTTTAACCGATTTGAATAGACAGATCAGAAGCAGTGAATTATTTTAAATCAAGACCATGTCTAAAAACACAAATCCCGTGCTACCGGGAAAAACAGTTGAACGCCTGAGCCAGTACCGGCGCATCCTTTACAACAGTATCGATGAGGGGAAGTCAAATATCTATTCGCATGAACTGGCCAGGATGATGAACCTTACACCCGTTCAGGTTCGCAGGGACCTGATGCTGATCGGCTATTCAGGCAGTCAGAGCAAAGGCTATGTTATTAAAGACCTTGTGGCACTCATTGGTAAGATCATCGACAGCGAAAAAGGGCAGAATATCATCCTTGTGGGGATGGGAAACCTCGGACGGGCCATTACCAGCTATTTTTTGGGCAAAAGGGACAAGCTCTCCATCGTGGCAGCCTTCGATAACGACCTTCAAAAGACCGACCGCATCGTGGCAGGCATCCCTTGCCACCATGTAAGCCAGATAAAAAAATTCATTCAAAAAGAAAAGATCAGTATCGCTATCCTGACCGTTTCGCCCGAGGCTACATACGATGTTGCGAAAATGCTTATTGAAGCAGGAATCAAAGGCATTTTGAATTATACCTCAGTGCCACTTACCGTCCCCGACAACATATACCTGGAAGAATACGATATTGTCACTTCACTGGAAAAACTGGCGTACCTGGTAAAATGAACGTTTTCTTTCATCCCGCCGAGGCATTAGGAAAAATAAACAATGCCGTGGTTACCACCGGTTCTTTCGATGGTGTCCATTTGGGACATCAACAGATCATCGGCCGGCTGAACAAAACTGCAAAAGAGATCGGAGGCGAGTCCGTGGTCATCACGTTTTATCCACACCCGCGTAAAGTGCTGTACCCTGACCAGGAAAACCTGAAGATGATCAACACCCTGGAAGAAAAAATTGAACTACTGGGCAAGGCAGGACTTCAAAACCTGATCATCATCCCTTTCTCCCTGGCCTTTTCCAGGACCACCCCCCGCGATTTTGTGATCAAGACCCTCAGCAGCCAGGTGGGAGCTAGTGTGATCGTGGTGGGGCGCAACCACCAGTTCGGTTACGCCCGGAAAGGTGACCCTGCATATCTGCACCGCTTAGGCCGGGAGCTTGGCTTTATGGTGGAAGATATCCCGTTGAAGATGATCGAGAACGAAACGGTGAGTTCGGCAAAGATCAGAAAAGCAATTGAAGATGGAAACATCACAGAGGCAAATGCTTTTCTTGATCACCCTTACATTATCAAAGGTCCGCTTTATGAAGGCACCACGATCCATGCCCTTTCTGCCAATCCCCTTGTGGCAGTCAGGACCCTTCCCGATGAAAAACTTCTTCCGCCCGCGGGAATTTACGCCAGCAGACTGCTCGCCGATGATCAACGGATGAAATCGATCACTTGTATCTCACAGGCAAAGGATGGCATGCCAAAGATCGAAACCCTGTTGATCCGTGATACGTTGAAACCGCTGAATAAAAAAGGAACCATTCATTTCTTCAAGCGCGTATGGGCAAAGGATCCCGCCGGCAGTGGCCTGTTGGACAAATCTGTTTTGGAACATGCCAAAGCATTGGCTGAAGACCTGGCTTATTGATCACTTTTTTCCAATGCCCTATCCCGTTTTATCCATTATTTATTCAATTATCCGCAATAGATTGCCTATTTTTGTAAAAGAAATATTAATTACCTAAATAGTGATTTATCGTCCCGAAAAATACCGGTTAGCAGATAAACGCATGCAACCTTTCATTGATGCTGATGAGATATGGAACTATCTCAAGGGGGTGAAGGCGGACAAGCAGCGGGTACGAGATGTGATCAGTGCCTCCCTTGACAAAAAGCGCCTTTCGCTGGAAGAGACTGCCGTTTTGATAAATGCTGAAGACCCGGAGCTTATTGAGGAGATCAGGGAAGCCGCACGCCTCCTGAAAGAGAAAGTATATGGTGAGCGCATTGTGCTTTTTGCTCCGCTCTATGTCGGTGACCTGTGCAAGAATAACTGCCTGTACTGCGGTTTTCGTTCTTCCAACAAGCAGGTCAAACGGATCACCCTAAGCAGGCAGGAATTGATTGCGGAAACGAAAGCGCTGACAGAACAGGGGCATAAACGGCTGATTCTTGTTTATGGCGAACATCCGAAATATTCGGCCGGGTTCATAGCCGAAACTGCACGCATTGTTTATGATGTCAAGCATAAGAACGGAGAGATCAGGCGGGTGAACATCAATGCAGCACCCTTTGACATTCAGGGTTTCCGGACCATCAAGGATGCCGGTATCGGGACGTATCAGATCTTCCAGGAGACGTATCATGAGCCAACATACAGGAAAGTACATTTGGGTGGTATAAAAAGGAACTATGAATGGCGTCTGACGGCCCTGGACAGGGCGCAGGAGGCCGGCATTGACGATACAGGCATTGGTGCGCTCCTGGGATTGTATGACTGGCGTTTCGAGGTGTTGGGACTGGTTCGCCATGTCAACCATTTTGAAGCCGTTTATAATGTTGGTCCGCATACCATCTCTTTCCCGAGGATACAAAATGCTTTGTCACTGAATATCGGGAAAGACTACCTGGTTACAGATAACGAATTTGTGCGCCTGGTGTCTATCCTTCGTTTGGCCGTGCCCTATGCAGGCATGATACTCACAGCGCGCGAACCCTCCCATGTCCGCGACCAGGTCATGCGTTTCGGTGTCTCGCAGATCGACGGCGGGACCAACATCGAGCTTGGCGGCTATTCCAAAGGGAAACACGACAAAAAATGCCTGGACAAAGTGCAGTTTCCCATCAACGACACCCGCCCCCTGCATGAAATTATGGGTGAACTGATCAACTCAGGGTATATTCCGTCATTCTGTACAGCATGCTATCGCCTGGGACGAACAGGTGAACATTTCATGTCGTTTTCCGTTCCGGGCTTCATCAAAAGGTATTGCACCCCCAACGCCCTGCTTACACTGGCTGAGTACCTGGAGGATTATGCGAACACGGATACCAAAAAAGCTGGCTATGAATTGATAGATAAAAAATTGCAGGCGATGACACATGAACAGGAAGTGTCCGGGCTGAAGAAAAAAATAGAACAGATCAAAACAGGAGACAGGGACCTGTATTTTTAATGGGGAATATTGTGCAAAATCTCTGACAAAGAGCACTGTGAAGTTTGGCGATGCCCCCGGATCAACAAAACGATTCAACCCCTGTACCCCGTTTTTAGCAAATATTCATGATCCAATAAATACATTAAACGTTATGGCAAAACTGGTTCATTTTTCCGAGGCGGCATCCCTGGCACTGCATGCCATGGTCCTGATCGCCAAAACCGACAACCATGTCAATGTAAACAGCATTGCTGGCGAAATGGGTGCATCAAGAAATCATTTGGCCAAGGTGCTGCAACAACTGGTAAAACACCATTTCCTGAAATCAGTCCGGGGCCCCAGCGGTGGATTTATCCTGGGCAAACCTGCCGATAAGATCACCGTCCTGGAAATCTATGAGGCCATTGAGGGGAAGATAGAACTGCCAGAATGTCCCCTGGACCGGAAAATATGTCCATTCAATAAATGCCTTTTGAACAATCTTGTCAATGACGTGACCAACCAGTTCAAAAAATATTTCCAGGAACAAACCCTGGAGGATTTTGTTACACGTACATGATGTTTCCTGAAATTAAGGGAAGCATATGAATGAATTCCGGAATAAACCACACAACGTATGTTTACTGAAGTTTTTGACACGCACGAGGTACTGATCGCTTTTGCCCTCACGCTTTTTGCGGGCCTCTCCACCGGTATTGGCAGTGCGATCGCCTTCTTTGCCAAGCGCACCAATACCAAGTTCTTATCTGTGGCTTTGGGTTTTTCTGCCGGGGTGATGATCTATCTGTCATTTGTGGAAATTTTTCCAAATGCCAGGGAAATACTTAGTGAAGAGATGGGTTTGCATGCCGGCTATTTGGTTACCATCATCGCCTTTTTTTCCGGGATCATACTGATCGCCGTTGTCGACAGGCTGGTGCCTGCCTTTGAAAATCCACATGAGCTGAAAAGGGTAGAACGAATGAGCGATAGTGAAGCCATCAAAAACAGGAAACTCTACCGCATGGGCTTGATGTCGGCTGTAGCCATTGCCATCCACAACTTCCCGGAAGGCCTTGCCACCTTCCTGGCAGCACTCCATGACCTGAAGCTCGGGCTGCCCATCGCCATCGCCATCGCCATCCATAACATTCCCGAAGGCATTGCCATTTCGGTACCCATCTACCATGCCACCGGAAGCCGCAGAAAAGCTTTCTTGTATTCCTTTCTTTCCGGACTGGCCGAACCGGTGGGGGCAATGGTGGGGTTTTTTATCCTGATGCCCTTTATGAATGAAGCTGTCTTCGGCTTCCTGTTTGCCTCCGTGGCAGGTATCATGGTCTTTATCTCCATCGATAACCTCCTTCCGGCCGCGCGGGAATACGGCGAGCCGCACCTGTCATTGTACGGCCTGACCACCGGCATGGCGGTCATGGCCATCAGCCTGGTCTTTTTTCTTTGACCTGGCCTGAAAAACCGTTTTTTTGAGGCATTGACAAACAGTGGAGATGGATCCGGTAAACCCTTTGTGTGGCAATGTCATTGGTCCTTGCGCCGGATGTAGTGATAAACAAACTTGCTGCTTCCCGGCTCATCCTCTTTTTCATCCCCATCATCTTCTCCCTTGTCAAGGTCGTCTTTGCCACCATCATCACCTTCCCATTCTTCCCCTGTTTCTTCTTCTAACTCCCATGAATAGAGTGGCCGCTGAGGACCGTGTTCTTTGAAGAACAATGCCAGCAGGGCACCCGACAGCATGCCCATTAAATGTGATTCCCAGGAAATGTGTTCCCTGATGGGGAAAATGCCCCATACCATCCCACCATATAAGAAGGCAACGAGCAGGGATAGGGCCATCAGCCGGGGATGGCTCCGGATGATCCCGCTGACGAATAAAAATGCAGCAATGCTGTACAAAACACCAGAAGCTCCTATGTGAAAAGAGGGGCGGGCAATGATCCATACCCAAATCCCCGTGATCAGCAACCCCAAAATAAATACCCTGAAAGCAACATCCCGGTAAAAATAGAACAAGGCAGAACCCAGCACAAGCAATGGCAAGGAGTTGGATATGAGATGAGAGAAACTTCCATGGATAAACGGCGCAAATACAATGCCCTTCAAACCCGGGACTGTCTGAGGGAAAATGCCCCAGGCATGGAATTCCAGGTCAAGGAGGACCTCCACTGACTTCACAATCCAGAGGATAAGGACGAAAGATACGGGATACGCAAGGCTGGCAATAAAACGGCCCTTTTCCTGCTTTTTATTACCTTTGTATTGAAAACTTGTCTCCAGGGTTCGTTTTATTTAATTCTGGTACAATATTTGGCTTTGTTTTTGTGATTTTGAACAAAAGTACACATAGTTTTATTTTTTTCATAGGCGGTTCATTGACTGTTTTTTCAAAAATGAACCTAAAAAAACAGAAAGAGCAAAAGAGAAAATGAAAAGATTCGACAGCATTTATCGCATAACAATACTGGCATGCATCTTCTTTTTGTCCTTTTCCATACTGTCCTTTGGCCAGGTGAGCCAGGCGCAGATGGAGAAGTTGCAGCGTGCTTTACAATTCATTGAGTTTGCTTATATTGATGAACTTGATGACGAGAAAATTGTTGAAGATGCCATTCGGGGTATGCTCCGTGAGCTGGATCCCCACAGTGTTTATCTGTCCGCCGACGAACTGCGGCGGGCCAACGAACCTCTCGAAGGCAGCTTTGAAGGTATTGGCATTCAGTTCAACCTGGTTAATGACACCATTGTGGTGATCAGTCCCATTCCCGGCGGCCCTTCGGAAAAGGTCGGGTTAATGCCCGGTGACAAGATTGTTAAGATAGATGGTGAATCCTCCTATGGTTCGAAAGTGACAAACCAATATGTACAAGACAAACTCCGTGGTGAACGGGGCTCCAATGTTGATGTATCGATATTCCGCACAGGAGCCAGGGAGTTGCTGGATTTTACCATTACCCGTGACCGCATTCCCATTAATTCTATCGACGCAGCTTTTATGGCCACCCCGGAAATCGGCTATATCAAGCTCAACCGTTTTTCCAGGACAAGCATGCGCGAGTACCGGCAAGCAAGCCAAGATCTGATGGATCAGGGCATGAAACACCTGATCCTTGACCTGAATTATAACTCTGGTGGATACCTTGATGTTGCCAAAGACCTGGCGGATCAGTTCTTTGACCGCGACAGGATGATCGTTTACACGGAAGGTCAAGCCACGCCGAGGCAAGAGTTTAAAAGTACATTCAGGGGCAACTTCCAGGAGGGGAAGTTGGTGGTCCTGGTCAATGAAGGCAGCGCCTCTGCCAGCGAGATCCTGGCCGGTGCCGTGCAAGACTGGGACAGGGGCCTGCTTGTGGGTCGCCGAACCTTCGGAAAAGGCCTCGTTCAAAGGCCTTTTGAACTGCCCGACGGTTCCGCACTCCGGCTAACCACTGCACAATACCATACCCCCACCGGCAGAAGCATACAAAAACCCTATGACGAGGGCGCAGAACAATATTACAAAGACCTTTCAGAACGCCTCTCATCAGGAGAACTGGTTAGTCCGGACAATATCACATTCCCCGATTCGCTGCAATATCTGACCAAAAATAATAAACGCGTCGTGTATGGCGGCGGTGGCATTATGCCCGACTTTTTTATCCCGATGGATACCAACAGGGTCTCCGAATTCTATTCCAGGTTGCTGCGCCGAGGCACATTGAACAGTTTTGGCATAGAGTATACCAACCGCCATCGCGCTGCCCTTTCTGAAAAATATCCCGATGTTGACAGCTTTATTGAAAACTTCAGCGTGGATGAAGATCTGATGGATGAACTTTACGCTTATGCCGCCAACCGGGAACTGACACCAGAAGAAGAAGAAGAAGAAGAGACAGAAGAAGCCGTTGCCTTCATGAAAAACCAGCTTAAAGGGCTTATTGCACGTAACCTGTTTGATTTCGCAGCCTATACCCGGGTCATCATGCAGATGAACGATGCTTATCAAAAGGCCATCACCATCATCGAGGACGACACCTTCGAAAGGCTTAACATCCGGCATTAAGATTTGCCGGGCCGGCCGCGACTTAAAATGTGTGCCCCCTGTCTATTTCGCGCTGGACGTCCTTTTTCTTCAACGTTTCGCGCTTGTCATGAAGCTTCTTGCCTTTGGCCAGGGCAATATCCAGTTTGGCCAGGCCCTTTTCGTTGATGTACAACAATACCGGGACCAGGGTGAAGCCCCTCTCCTCGATACGGGTTTTTAACCTTCTTAACTCCCGCGCTGTGAGCAACAGCTTGCGCTCCCTTTTGGGCTCATGGTTGTTGTAAGTGCCATGTGAATATGGGGCAATGTGCATGTTCCTGACAAATAACTCGTGACCGCTGAAAGCACAGTAGGCCTCATTCAGACTGGCTTTCCCGGCACGTATGGATTTGATCTCGGTGCCGGTAAGCACAATGCCGGCACTGAACTGCTCGAGCAAAAAATATTCAAAACCAGCCTTCTTGTTCTTTATCTCGATATTTGCTGACATGTATATCGTTTAGATTGCGAAGTTAATAAGAAAAGCAAGGCTTGTAAAATAATTGTTAAAGGGCAAAACCAAATCATTAAATAAATGTTGTCTTAATCATAAAAAAATATACTTTTGCAAAAAATATAAATCCCATACAATATGTATTGGACATTAGAGTTGGCTTCCAAGCTTGAAGATGCTCCTTGGCCGGCGACCAAGGAGGAGTTGATCGATTATGCCCTGCGCTCGGGAGCCCCCATGGAGGTGATCGAAAATTTGCAGGAGATAGAAGATGAAGGGGATGTTTATGAAAGCATCGAAGATATCTGGCCGGATTATCCCACCAAAGATGACTTCTTCTTTCATGAAGATGAATACTGAGATCCCTGTTTCTTAATTATAAGTTTCCAGAACCGGCATTTTGCCGGTTTTTTTATCCCACACTGGTCATTGAAATTTCCAATGTGCAATCCGGGTTTATATGAAGCCGGCTGTAATGATTGCTTAGATTTGATTAACTTTGCCCTTATAAAACAGAACCGCAGATGCTCAATGTGATCAAAAAATTGTTTGGCAGCAAGGCCGAAAGGGACTTCAGGGAGATCAAGGAAACCCTTGAAAAGACATTGCGAACCTATGAGGAGATCAAGGCCCTGGATAATGACCAGTTACGTGCCAAGACACAGGATTTCAGGGAACGTATCGCCAGCCATGTGGCCGAAGAGCAGGCACAGATAGATACCTTGAATGAATACCTGGAGACCAATTACGATATAGATGTTGAAGAGAAAGAGCGTATTTATGATCAGATCGATCAGTTGGATGACCGTCAGAACCAAAAGACGGAAGAGCTCCTCGAAGAATTGATCCCTGAGGTTTTTTCCGTTGTAAGGGAAACCGCCCGCCGGTTCAAGGAAAATGATGAAGTGGATGTCGTGGCCAACGATTACGACCGTGAACTGGCTGCCTCACGCCCCAGTATCGAAATCAGGGGCGAAAAGGCATACTACAAGAACCAATGGCTGGCAGGTGGAAATATGATTACCTGGGACATGGTGCATTATGATGTGCAGCTGATCGGTGGGATCCATCTTCATAAAGGAAAGATTGCCGAGATGGCTACAGGTGAGGGAAAGACCCTGGTAGCCACATTGCCCGTATATCTCAATGCCTTATCGGGCAAGGGCGTACATATCGTTACCGTTAATGACTATCTTGCCAAGCGTGACTCAGAATGGATGGGCATGCTCTTCGAGTTTCACGGTATGAAGGTGGATTGTATCGACAAACACCCGCCACATTCGTTAGAGCGCAGGGCTGCATACCATGCTGATGTCACCTATGGCACCAACAACGAGTTTGGCTTCGACTACCTGCGCGACAACATGTCACGAAATCCGGAGGAACTCGTTCAGCGCAAACTGAACTACGCCATCGTGGATGAGGTGGATTCGGTATTGATTGATGATGCACGAACGCCCCTGATCATCTCCGGCCCCACACCACAGGGGGAGAAACATGAGTTTCATGAGATGAAACCCAAGGTGGAAAAGCTGTATAGTGCCCAGCGCATGCTCGTGACCAATCTGCTGGCAGAAGCCCGTAAACTCCTGCTGCCCAAAGAAGGTGAGCCAGATGAAAAGAAAGGGGGCGAACTGTTGCTCCGATGCCATCGCGGACTTCCCAAAAATAAAGCCCTGATAAAATTCCTTTCCGAGCCCGGCATCAAAACCATCCTGCAGAAGACAGAAAACTTTTACATGCAGGAACAGAACAAGCACATGCATATCATCGATGATGAATTGTTCTTCGTCATCGATGAGAGAAGCAACTCCATTGAGCTTACCGAGAAAGGGATTGACCTGATTACCAGTCAAACAGACGATTCGGGGTTCTTTATCCTGCCTGATATCGGTTCAGAGATGGCCGAACTGGAAAAATCCGACCTGCCGGCAGAAAGGAAGCTGGAAAAGAAAAATGAGCTGATGTATGACTTCCAGGTGAAGAGCGAGAGGGTGCATACCATCAATCAGCTGCTCAAGGCATACACCCTTTTTGAGAAAGATACGGAATATGTCATCATGGACAATAAGATCAAAATCGTCGATGAGCAGACAGGTCGTATCATGGAGGGCAGGCGATACTCTGACGGACTGCACCAGGCAATAGAGGCCAAGGAGAATGTCAAGATCGAAGCAGCCACCCAGACGTATGCCACGGTTACCCTGCAGAATTATTTCCGGATGTATCGAAAGCTGGCCGGCATGACGGGTACAGCGGAGACGGAAGCAGGGGAGTTCTGGAACATATACAAACTGGATGTGGTGGTTGTTCCCACCAATCGCCCGGTAGTCCGCAACGACAGAGAAGACCTGATCTATAAGACCAAGCGTGAGAAATACAATGCCATCATTGATGAGATCAGTGAACTGGTGAATGTCGGTCGTCCCGTGCTTGTTGGCACAACTTCCGTGGATACGTCTGAGTTGCTAAGCCGTATGTTAAAGCTACGGTCTTTGCACCATAATATCCTTAATGCCAAGCAACACCAGAGAGAGGCCCAGGTTGTGAAGGAAGCCGGGCAGGCGGGGACGGTCACCATTGCTACAAATATGGCGGGTCGTGGGACAGACATCAAGCTGGGGCCGGGGGTACGTGAGGCTGGCGGACTGGCCATCATTGGTACAGAGAGGCATGAGTCACGCAGGGTGGACAGGCAGCTTCGCGGACGTGCAGGCCGCCAGGGAGATCCGGGTTCATCCCAGTTCTTCGTGTCACTGGAAGACGACCTGATGCGTGTCTTCGGATCGGGCCGGATATCATCCCTGATGGACAGAATGGGGTTGAAAGAGGGAGAGGTGATCCAACATTCCATGATCACAAAATCCATTGAACGGGCACAGAAAAAAGTGGAAGAGAACAACTTCGGTATCCGGAAGCGCCTCCTGGAATACGATGATGTGATGAACGCCCAAAGGGAGGTGATCTATAAAAAGCGCCGCAATGCACTGTTTGGCGAACGCCTCGCCGTCGATATCGCCAACATGATCTATGACACCTGTGAGCAGATGATCTTTGAATACCAGGAAACAGGCGATTTTGATGGTTTTACCTTTGAATTGCTGCGTACATTCGGCATCGAACCCCCCTTCAATGAAAAGGAGTTCCTTGAAGGGAAGGGCGACAACCTGGTCCAAACGCTGTACGTCAAAGCCCAGTCAACCTATAAGCAAAAGAACGAGCACATTGCCAGTACAGCGTATCCTGTTATCAAAGAGGTATATGAAAAAGCTGCACAGAAATACGAAAACATCGCCATACCGATCACCGACGGGATGAAGACCCTGAATATGATCGCCAATCTCAGGAAAGCCTATGAGACCAATGGCCGGGAAGTGTCCCTGGCTATCGAAAAGGGCATTACGCTGGGAAATATTGACAATTCATGGAAAGACCACCTGCGCGAGATGGATGACCTTAAACAGTCGGTACAGGGCGCTGCCTATGAACAAAAAGATCCGCTGCTGATCTATAAGTTTGAGTCTTTTGAACTGTTTAAGAAAATGATACAAAAGGTCAATAAAGACATCATTTCCTTCCTTGGCAAAGCACGTTTGCCGGTGAGAGACCCGGATCAGATTGAACGCGGCACCCAGCAGGAGCGCATGGATATGAGTAAGCTGCAGACAGGTCGTAGTGACCTGCCGGGTGGAAAGGGTGGCAAGGAGAAAACACAGCCGGTCAGGGTGGAAAAAAAAGTGGGCCGGAATGAACCGTGCCCCTGCGGCAGTGGCAAGAAATACAAGCAGTGCCATGGGAAAGCTAACTGAGTGTTATGAACGGGGGCACACAGCATAGGGCAGACCAAAGATTGATCGAATTAAGTATCAAACCATCAATTTGATTCACATTATAACCACTTCTAATGTTTTCGTCTGAAACACAGCTTCGTGTCCGTTATTCCGAAACAGACCAGATGGGATTCGTTTACTACGGGAATTACCCTCAATACTTTGAAGTGGGCCGTGCAGATGCCATGCGGCAGATGGGCATGACCTACAAGCTTATGGAAGAAAAAGGGGTGGTGATGCCAATCGCCAGCATGCAGATCAAATACATCCGTCCTGCACACTACGACGACCTGCTCACAATAAAAACAATGGTTCCTGAAATGCCGTCGTCACGAATGTATTTCGACTATGAGGTGTATAATGAGGAGGGCACGCTTCTTTGCAAAGGCAATACTGTCCTGGCTTTTTTGAATAAGGAAACAGGACGTCCCTGCCCGGCACCGGGGTGGTTTCTTGACAAGTTGCGGGAAAAAACATTGAACCTCAAGTGATCCCTCCTGGTCAACACAATTAAAATCCCAATGGTTCATTTGATCACCTGTTGTAAAACAACAAACTACTATGAAGACACTCGTTATTGGTGCAAGCCCCAATCCGCTCAGATACTCCAATAAAGCTGTAAAACGTCTTCGCTTGCATGATAAGGAAGTTGTTGCCATTGGAAAACGGGTAACAACCATTGAAGACCTGGAAGTTATCAAAGGAAAGCCCTCACTGGAAGGCATCCATACCGTAACGTTGTATCTCGGCCCGGAAAACCAGGAAGAGTATCTTGATTATATCCTCTCTTTGCAACCGAAACGCATCATATTTAATCCCGGGACCTACAACCGTAAGCTGGAGAAAATGGCCACTGATGCAGGTATCGAATGTGTGGAAGACTGCACTTTGGTCATGCTTGATTCCGGCATGTACTAAAGACTTTATTTTTAAATTATAAACAATACATATGGATACAAAAGATCTGGGCTTTGATTCCAAGCTCATACATTCCGGAATGTTCGATGATCAGTTTGGCAGTGCCACTGTACCGATCTATCAGACAAGTACTTTTAAGTTCAGAAGCGCCGATCATGGGGCCGCCTGTTTTGCTGGCGATGCTGATGGTTACATATACACGCGCCTGAATAACCCGACGATCGACTCACTGGAGAAACTGCTTGCAGATCTGGAGAACGGATACCGCGGCATTGCTACCAGCTCCGGTATGGGTGCAGTCAATACCATTTACAGCGCCCTGTTGAAGCAAGGCGACCACATGATCAGTACTGCAGCGGTCTATGGTCCCTCGAGGGTAGTGATGGAAAAGCATTACAGCAAGTTTGGCATAGAGTCAACTTATGTCGAAACCAATGATCCGGAAAATATCCGGAAGGCGATCCGACCCAATACACGCATGCTGTATATCGAAACACCGGCCAATCCCACCATGGCCATAACCGACCTGGAGGCTGTTGTAAAGATCGCCAGAGAACATAAATTTGTCACGGTGGCTGACAATACCTTTTGTAGCCCCTACCTGCAAAAACCCCTTGATTACGGCTTTGACATCGTATTTCATTCCATCACCAAGTTCCTGAATGGGCATGCCGATATTGTCGGTGGCATCATTGTAAGTAAAAACAAGGTGTTTGACGACACGTTACGACCGATGATGATCAATATGGGATGCAACATGGATCCCCACCAGGCATATATGATTATCCGCGGATTGAAAACTTTGGCCATCCGTATGGACCGGTCACAGGAGAATGCCATTCAAATTGCCCGTTTTCTTGCGGAGCATCCCAAGGTGGCATGGGTTAAATACCCCGGATTGCTGTCTCATCCGCAGTATGATCTGGCCTCCAAGCAGATGCGGGGTCCCGGAGCCATGATCAGCTTTGAGATGAAGGGCGGCCTTGCAGCCGGAAAGACCCTGATGGACAATGTGAAGCTTTGCATGCTGGCCGTTTCACTGGGTGGTGTAGAATCCCTCATCCAACATCCTGCTTCAATGACCCATTCAAAAATGGATAAAGAAGCACGTGAACGCTGCGGTATAACGGATGGGTTGGTAAGGTTTTCTGTCGGTATTGAGGATGTGAACGATATCATCAGCGACCTGGCACAGGCGATGGATAAAGTATAAAACAGAAGGGGCGCTGTGGTCCCAACACCCTTAAATGATGTAAAACCTGAAAAATATTCCTATTTTTGCAATATCATTGCATAATGACGATCGAAAACACACTGCCCGAATATGTTGGGCGCTCACACCTAATCCAGGTGTATGAATAATGAAGACCTGCTTCTTGACTTTAATTAGTAACGGAAAACCATTTTGATGGAAAAGAAAGAACAATCCACCCCTGAAGCATTGAAAAAAAATGCAGGGGACGAGCACATGACCGGGGATGAAGCCAAGGAACCGAAGACTGCGAAAGAAAAAAGTCCGCCGGAACAAAAACAAGATACAGCACCTGCCACCCCGGAAGGAGTGTCGGAAAAACCGGTTGATGAGCCTGAAAAAACTGATGCAGGCGCGGAAAAGCCAGATGCAAAACCAGTAAAACCGGATACGGCATCGGAAAAACCGGTTGATGAGCCTGAAAAAGCTGATGCAGGCGCGGAAAAGCCAGATGCCGAAGGCCCTTCCGCCGAAAAAAAGCAAGAAACGGAGGAACCTTCCAGTGACCAGCCATCTGTTGAGGCATCTGCCGGTCAGAAGGATACGGACAAGGACCAAAAGACTGACCAGGAGAGTGAACCTGAGGATAGTGATGCCCTGCTAAATAAATACAATGCCATGGGTCGTGAAGCATTGGTCACGACCATTGAGGAGCTTGTAACGAGTGAGGATGTAAACCACATTCGCAAACACATTGGTTTCATAAAAGCTGCCTATCGCAAATTGCTGAGGGATGAAAACATGGCATCCTACGAGCAAAGATTGGGCAAGGAGACCCATGAGGAAGGCGAAGAAGTTGTTTCTGACCCCTTGACCGACAGGTTCGATGCGGCATTTTCCATTTATAAAGAGAAAAAGGCGGCTTTCGATAAGGCTTTGGAGTTGGAGATGCAGGCCAATCTGAAGGCCAAAGAAGAGATTCTTGAGGCGCTGCGTCAGCTCATAGATTCAGAGGAGGAGTTAAAGAAGACGTACGATCAGTTCCATGCCCTGCAGGATCGTTGGCGCGCTGCAGGCCCTGTTCCACGAGGGGCAAAAGGAACCTTGTGGAACAATTATCATTTTCTGGTCGAGAAGTTCTTTGATAAAGTAAATATCAATAAGGAGCTCAAAGACCTGGACCTGAAAAAGAATCTGGAGGCAAAAACAGATTTGTGCGAAAAGGCGGAAGAACTTTTACTTGAAACTTCAATTATCCGGTCATTTCAGCAACTCCAAAAGCTGCATGAAGCCTGGAAAGAGATCGGTCCTGTGCCCCAGGACAAAAAAGATGAGATCTGGGAGCGTTTCAAGGCAGCCACCGACAAATTGAACAAGAGGCGCCAGGAACACTATGAAAGCCTCAGGGAGGAACAGAACAAAAACTATGCTGCCAAGCTTGTATTGTGTGAGAAAGCAGAGGAACTAATTACTTTGGTACCGGTTACGCCGCGTCAATGGCAGCAGAAAACAAATGAGATCAATGAGCTTTTCAAGGTTTGGAAAACCATCGGCTTTGCCCCCAAGAAAGTAAATAACGAAATATGGAACAGGTTCCGCACTTCGCTCGATACTTTTTTTACCAACAAGAAGGAGTTTTTCAGAAAGTATAAAGACCAGCAGAAAGAAAATTACAACCAAAAGTTAAACTTGTGCCTGCAGGCAGAGGCCCTTAAAGAAAGCGACGATTGGCGTGCGACAACCGAAGCGTTGATTAACCTTCAGCAGGAATGGAAGAAGATCGGTCCGGTGCCGGCAAAGTTTTCTGACAAGATCTGGAAGCGTTTTCGACAGGCCTGCGATACTTTCTTCAGCAGAAAATCTGAACATTTTTCCAACATCGGGGAAAAACAGGAAGAGAATCTGCAAAAGAAGCTCAACCTGATCGAAGAGATTCAAAACCATTCCTATTCCAATGACAATAAAGAGAACCTGAATATCCTGAAAGATTTTCAGCGCAAGTGGATGGATATTGGTCATGTGCCGATCAAGCAGAAAGATAAGGTACAGACAGCATTCAGAAAAGCCATTGACAATCAGTTTGAAGTATTGAATATCAGTAAGAAGGCAAAAACAACCCTGTCATTCCGTTCAAAGATTGAAAACCTGAAAAATGCGCCCAACGCAGGCAATATTATTTACAAGGAAAGGAACATCCTGACAAACAAGATCAAAAATTTGGAAGGAGACATACAGGTGTTGGAAAATAATATTGGTTTTTTTGCGTCTTCTAAGAAAGCAGATATTTTAAAAGCTGAATTTGAGGAAAAAATAGAGAGGGCGAAAAGCGAGATTTCCATTTTAAGAGAAAAGATGAAAATACTAAGCGACGCCTGAATCAGTCAGGCATTAACCAATCACCCAGTTGAGTCACACCTGAAAAAATATGAATCATGAAAAAAATGGTGTTATTGACCGTACTGGCTTTCCTTTTGTTTTCCGGCGATCAGTTATACGGCGCTGATTTTGGTATCCGGGGCGGGCTGAACTTCTCTTCTTACCATTTACAACAAGATGTCTGGCTTGGTAATCATTTCAAAACCAGCTATTTTGTGGTAACATTGCCGGAATCGTATGTCGGTTTCCATTTTGGTGTTTTTACCACCTTTTCTATTGGAAATGTTTTTGTACAGCCTGAATTGCTTTATACCGAAACGGGGCAGCAAATGGCTGTCAAAAGGCATAGTACCAATGAAATGCTACCCAGATATGATTATTTCACCCCGGTATACAGTCATCTGAAGATGCCGCTAAATGTGGGCATGCGTTTTGGCCCGCTGAGATTTGGGGCCGGACCGGTTTTTTCTTTGCTGCTTAATAATACCCGGGGTCATTATCGTATCAATGATGTTTGGGATGAGGCACGGTTTAACTACAGAGATTCCACGGTGGGATATCAGTTGATGGTTGGGTTGAAGCTTGGAAACCTGAAGGTGGACTTTAAATACGAAGACAATCTGAGTCAGTTTGGTGACGGTATAGGTGTGGGTGGTGAGCATTTTGAATTTGATATGCGGCCCAGGCAATACATGGTCTCCCTTGGAATCGTACTGTTTTAGTCACTGCTTTCTTACCGGCGCGGTATGCTACCTGAAGATAATTGTCCGTACCGGGGAGATGCGTGCAATGACATAGGAGGGAATGATGAGCATGGCCACGGATATGAGAAACGTCCCTGCATTCAGCAGCAATATGTGGCTCAGTTGCAAATTAACCGGCACCTCGGAAACATAGTACGATTCGGGCGACAGGGTGATCAGCCCCCATTGTCCCTGGATCATGCATATTGCAATCCCAGCCAGGTTACCCCATACCAAGCCCTTTGATATCAGAAAGCCTGCATGATAAAGGAATACTTTCCTGATCATGTTGTTTGAGCCGCCTACCGCCTTTAGTATGCCAATGGCGTTTGTTTTTTCCAGTACCGATATCAGGAGTGTGGTGACCATATTGATTCCGGCCACCAGTATCATCAGTGCGATGATCACATATACGTTCATGTCCAGCAACGACAGCCAGTCAAAGATCTGGGGGTATAGGTCTCTGATGCTTGTGGCTTTCAGATGATAGGGCAGCAGGTTCAGGATCGTTTCGGTCACTTCCGGTATGGCTGTAAAGTCGGACACCAGTATTTCAAAACCTCCGATTTGATCAGGCAACCAGTCATTCAAGCGTTGAATATGGCGGATGTCACCCATGACAAATATTCTGTCCAGTTCTTCCAGCCCGGTATCATAGATCCCTGCAATCATCAGCCTTCTTATGCGTGGAGGGTCCTGAATGAAATAGATGAAAAGGTCATCGCCCACCTCCAGTTGCACTCGCCTGGCCACCAGTTGTGATATGATCGCCTCATCAGAGCGCAGCGTATCGTCCATTGTAAGGGTGGTCCCCCTGATTAGCCGGTCATCAAAAAAGGACCAGTCGAAATCAGGTCCAACTCCTTTAAGGATCACACCATGGATGTCTTCATCTGTTTTTATGATGCCCGGTTTGGTGGCGAAAACCTGGACATGCCTTACGTCAGGAAGTTTCCGGATATCTTCCGTAAACTCTTGCTGGCTGCTGATGGGATAAGGCTCAAAGGAAATATTGTAGTCAAAGTTTGTGATTTGAATATGTGCCCCAAAACCAATGACCTTGTCCCGGATTTCATTCTGGAAGCCGGTGACAACGGCCATGGAGATGATCATCACGGCCAGGCCGAGGGCAATGCTTACGACGGCGATCTTTCTGATTAGCGAGGTAAAGGTCTTACCAGCACCGGATCCACTCAGTCGCCTGGCTATGAACAAAGGAGTGTTCAACGCTTGTCAGTTTTTTTCAAAAGTAGCATTTTTAACTGACTTTAAACACGAGTGCATCACCTTGCTTGTCGACAAAAACGTGGTCATTGGCTTTTACATTTCCTGCCAGTATTCTCATGGAGAGTTTGTTTAGCACTTTACGCTGTATTATCCGTTTTAGCGGTCTGGCCCCGTACTGGGGGTCAAATCCGGCATCAGCGATCCATTCTGTGGCTTTCGGGCTGAGCTCAATGCTTATGTTATTGTCTTTCAGCATATCCCTGACATGCAGGAGTTGTAGCTCCACGATCTCCCTGATCTCTTCCCTGGTGAGCGGTTTGAACATGATGGTTTCGTCAATACGGTTGAGAAATTCAGGCCGTATAGAACGTTTCAGCAGTGTGAATACTTCACTCCTGCATTGGTCGATGACCTGTTCCCTGTTCTGATCCGTCATGGCTTCCATCTTTTCCTGTATGAGTCCGGAACCGACGTTGGAGGTCATGATGATGATTGTATTCTTGAAGTCGGCCGTACGGCCTTTGTTATCCGTCAGGCGTCCGTCTTCCAGCACCTGCAGCAGGATGTTGAAGACATCCGGGTGGGCCTTTTCGATCTCGTCAAGCAGGATGACCGAATAGGGCTTTCTCCTGACGGACTCGGTAAGCTGACCGCTTTCCTCATATCCCACGTACCCCGGGGGTGCACCGATAAGGCGGCTCACGGCATGCCTTTCCTGGTATTCAGACATGTCGATGCGCACCATGGCATTTTCATCATTGAACAGGAATTCTGCCAGGGCTTTTGCCAGCTCTGTCTTTCCTACGCCGGTGGTTCCGAGGAAGATAAATGATCCGACCGGCCGTTTTGGGTCCTGCAGTCCGGCCCGGCTGCGACGTATCGCATCTGACACGGCTGCAATGGCCTCATCCTGACCCACAACGCGTTTGTGCAACTCATCTTCCAGGTGCAGCAGTTTTTCCCGCTCGCTTTGCAGCATTCGGCTCACAGGAATGTTTGTCCAGCGAGAAACCACATCCGCAATATCTTCAGCACTTACTTCCTCTTTGATCATCACCGATTCCGCCTGCATCTCCTGAAGCTTCTTGTGCAGCAGCTGCAATTTTTCTTCCGACTCCTTGATACGACCATATCGCAACTCTGCTACCTTGCCAAAATCGCCGCCACGTTCAGCCTGCTCCGCTTCAAAACGGTACTGCTCAATGGCCGCCTTGTGTCTCTGGATATCATCCACCACCGACTTCTCACTTTGCCACTTTGCCTTCAGCTTGTTCTTCTCCTCCTGCAAATTGGCAAGTTCCTCCGTCAACACCTTAAGCTTGGCTTCATCCTTTTCGCGCTTGATGGCTTCCCGCTCAATCTCCAACTGCCTGATCTTCCTTTCTGCCTCGTCCAGTTCTTCAGGCACCGAATTCATCTCGAGCCTCAGCTTGCTCGCCGCTTCATCGATCAGGTCAATGGCCTTGTCAGGCAAAAACCGGTCAGTAATATAGCGATGTGACAAATCGACGGAAGCAATGATCGCCTCGTCTTTGATCCTGACCTGGTGGTGGGTTTCATACCTTTCCTTCAAACCCCGTAAGATGCTGATGGCATCAGCCTTAGAAGGTTCGTCAACGATTACAGTCTGGAACCGGCGCTCCAGGGCCTTATCCTTCTCAAAATAGCGCTGGTATTCCTTTAAGGTGGTCGCACCAATGGCCCTTAACTCCCCTTTTGCCAGCGCAGGCTTCAGAATATTGGCAGCGTCCATGGCCCCCTCCCCGGCAGCACCGGCACCAACCAGCGTATGTATCTCGTCGATAAACAATACATATTCGCCATCTGATGATACCACTTCTTTTACCACCGCCTTGACCCGTTCTTCAAATTCACCCTTGTATTTGGCGCCTGCAATGAGTGACCCCATATCCAGAGAGAAGATCTTCTTGGACTTCAGGTTCTCCGGTACATCCCCATTGATGATACGGTGGGCGAGACCTTCCGCTATGGCCGTTTTCCCAACCCCCGGCTCACCGATCAGGATGGGATTGTTCTTGGTGCGCCGGGAAAGGATCTGTAATATCCTGCGGATCTCTTCATCACGACCTATCACAGGGTCAAGCTTACCCGATAGAGCCATGTCGTTGAGGTTGTTGGCATATTTATTCAAGGCGTTGAAACGTTCTTCTGCCGATTGGCTGTCTGCTTTCGATCCCTGACGAAGCGTCCGGATGGCCTCCTTCAACCCCTTTAAAGTCAACCCACTGTCCTTAAGTAACTGTGCCACATCATCACTCCCCGAAAGCATGCCCAGCAATAGATGTTCTATGGAAATATATTCATCATCAAACGCTTTCAGCATTCCCATGGCTGCCTGTAAAGTTTGTTTGGCTGCACCGGTAAGATAGGGCTCTCCCCCGGCCACTTTCGGATAGCTGCCAATGATACGGTCGAGTGCCTGTTGTAGGGCAGTGATGGCAATATTGTTCTTCTTTAACAGATATGGCGCCACATTATCATCCACCGTAAGGATGGCTTTCAGTAAATGACCGTTGTCAATGGCCTGATGCTGATACCCCGTGGCAATCTCCTGGGCTTTCTGCAAGGCCTCTTGCGATTTTATGGTTAAACGATCAAAATGCATAACTGTTCCCAATTTTTATGATTGTCATTATCATTGTGTTTGCGCTTTAGAGGCATCAAATTGTAAACCATTCATAATCTTTAAAAACAGTTCGGACAAAATGGCATATCTTCGGGCAGTGTTTGTGACAATGTCCCTTGTTTGCCGATATTTGTCCGTCATCCTGTTTTTGGCTTCAAAAGGGCATTGCTCATTGGCGGCCGGCCTTTCATACCAGGGTCATGTTGCCTGCAAAGGAAAATTATTTAAGCCCCGGAACCGGATCATTGGTACCGTGTCAATGCTATTGTGTCGGTCAAGTGGGAGGGATTGTCGCACCGTAAAGACTTTGTTTTACAGAGATGAGGAAAAAGATCAGGACTTGTGGGCCGGCAAAAAGAGTGTTGACATGACATTAGTATAATTTCTATTGTTTTTGTAATATTGTTGGCTGTTGACTGCTGGGGAGGTTTTCACAAGATAACGTCTCACCATGCATTAAGCCATGACCTATGAGTAAAATAAAACTACACTGGCAGATACTGATTGCCCTGGCGCTGAGTATTGTATTCGGTTATTTCTTCACAGACCATGTTGGGTATGTGACCTGGATGGGTGATGTGTTTTTGCGGGCACTACAGATGATCATTGCACCCCTCATTCTTTCTGCCATCGTATCCGGCGTATTGAACCTTGGGAGTACCAGGAACCTGGGGCGGATGGGTGCAAAAACGATCGGATATTACCTGGTTACCGGTCTCATTGCTTCAACAATTGGCATTACAGCGGTAAATATCATCAGGCCGGGAGTGGGTACGGATATTGCTCTTGAAAAGGAAATGCTGTTGGAAGCCGATACCGCCACTTTGGGGCAAACGCTGCTGGAGATCATTCCAACCAATATATTTCAGGCCCTGGCCGAGACGGACATGTTGTCGATCATCTTTTTTGCTTTTCTCTTCGGCTTTTTTGCTTCACGTCTTGGGCCCACCTACAAAGCGCCCCTTGAAAAGGCTTTCAATGCAGTTTTTGAGGTGATGATGCGCATCACAATGTTTGTGATTCGTTTTGCACCATTGGGAATTTTTGGTCTCGTATCGGGCATTGTTGCCGAGCAGGCAGATGACCTTGCAGGTGTTTTCAGCAGCATGGGGATGTACATGTTTACGGTGATCATTGCTTTGCTGTTTCATTCATTTGTGATCTTGCCTTTATTGATGATCAACCTGGGGGGGATCAACCCCGGAAAACACTTCCGGGCCATGTCGGTGCCGCTGCTGACGGCTTTTACCACCTCGAGCAGCAGTGCCACCCTGCCGCTGACCATGAAAGCGGTTGAGGAAAACAGCGGGGTATCAAAAAAAACATCCAGCTTTGTACTGCCGCTGGGTGCCACCATCAATATGGACGGGACCGCATTGTATGAATGTGTTTCTGTATTGTTTATTGCCCAGATCTATGGGATGGATCTATCGGTCATCCAACAGGTCATCGTGGTGTTCACAGCATTGCTTGCCTCAATTGGTGCGGCCGGAATACCCATGGCCGGCCTTGTGGTCATCACCATCATCATGTCGGTGCTTGGAATGCCCCTGGAAGGAATAGGCCTGATACTGGCCGTTGAACGGATACTCGATATGTTCAGAACCTCTGTCAATATCTGGAGTGATACCTGTGGCGCCGTGATCATCGCCAAATCCGAAGGGGAAACCCTTAAAGTATGATCCAAAAAATGCCGGATGCTTTTCAGCTGATAGGCCGGGCTCTTAGCCCGGAATACTAAGCGAACACTACTTATAGAGATCCAGCAGTCCGTCGGGTGGCTGCAGATAAATGCTGCCTTCTGCATGGTCTATCTTCTGGATAAAATCATCGGCTACAGGAATCAGAATTTCCTGTTCATCCCCGATGATCCTGAAGACCGGATTTCCCGGGTATTCGAGTATCTCGTGGATAACGCCCAGGTAGTCGCCCTGGTCATGATAGGCCTTGTAACCTTTCACTTCCTGAAAGCGGAATGCCCCGTCTTCCCCCGGAGGCAGGCCTTCCATCTGCAAGTACATCTCACGTTTGCATAAATGACGTGCCTTATGAATGGTGTCCACATCCTCGAAACGGATTACAGCTTCACCTTTGGGGGAACGGAAATGGATCTCTTCAATAAAAAAAGGAATCAGTTTCCCTTCAATCTGAATGAAAACTGATTCTAATTGATTGTATTTTGACGGGTCATCTGCTTCAAAAGACACAACCAGTGCCCCCTCAACCCCTACGGTCTTCACGATAAATCCAAGGTAATAACAATCTTTTGTACTCATCCTGATGGGCTGAGGAAGGAATAATTCATTCGTCCTTGTCTCCAGACTTTTTTGACCCGGGCTCCTCTTTCTTGGGTTCCTCAGCCTTGGGTTCCTCAGCCTTGGGTTCCTCAGCCTTGGGCTCCTCTTTCTTGGGTTCCTCAGCCTTGGGTTCTTCAGCCTTGGGCTCCTCTTTCTTGGGTTCCTCAGCCTTGGGTTCCTCAGCCTTGGGCTCCTCTTTCTTGGGTTTCTCAGCCTTGGGTTCCTCTTTCTTGGGTTCCTCAGCCTTGGGTTCTTCAGCCTTGGGCTCCTCTTTCTTGGGTTCCTCTTTTTTGGGTTCCTCAGCCTTGGGTTCTTCAGCCTTGGGCTCCTCTTTCTTGGGTTCCTCAGCCTTGGGTTCCTCTTTCTTGGGTTCCTCAGCCTTGGGTTCTTCAGCCTTGGGC
>SLCY01000099.1 GCA_007125585.1 Bacteroidales bacterium | reverse complement strand
TATTTCAGGGCCCCCAACCCGATATCGTGGTAGAGCCGCTCCTTCTCTTCAACTTCGAAATCGTGTGTCTTTCCGAGTTCCTCGGTGGTTTTCCGGGCAGTGGCCACCATCTCATCCATCAGGTCGTCGGCGTCCACCACCGTCCCCTCACGCGACTTCATCCTTCCTTCAGGCAGCTCCACCATCCCATAACTGAGGTGATGGACGGCACCTGCATAGGGCTTGCCCAGCTTCTCCAACACCTTTTGCAGGACATTAAAATGGTGGTTCTGCTCATTGCCGACCACATAGATCATCTTGTCGGGCCGGAAGTCATCATAACGAAGCTGTGCCGTACCTATGTCCTGCGTCATATATACAGAGGTTCCATCAGCCCGTAGGAGCAGTTTGTCGTTCAGGCCATGATCGCCCAGGTCAGCCCATACCGACCCGTCCTCCTTTTTGTAGAGCAATCCTTTCCTGAGTCCCTCCAGCACGATATCCCGCCCCAACAAGTAGGTGTCAGACTCATAATAGATCTTATCGAAGTCAACACCAAGCCGCCTGTAGGTGGCATCAAAACCATCATAAACCCATCCGTTCATCTTTTTCCAGACTTTAACCACCTCGGGATCGCGCTTTTCCCAACGCCTCAACAGTTCCTGCGCCTCCTTCATCAAAGGTGCCTCTTTGCGCGCTGTATCCTCATCAAGGCCCTTTTCTTCCATGATGGCCTGCATCTGACGGCGCATCTCCGCTTCAAACCGCACGTAATAGTCACCCACCAGCTTATCACCCTTTATTCCCCTGCTTTCAGGGGTCTCCCCCCCACCATATTTCATCCACGCCAGCATCGACTTACATATATGGATGCCTCTGTCGTTGACAAGGTTCACCTTCACCACCTGCCTGCCGGCGCCCTCCAGCAAACGCGCCACGGAGTATCCCAACAGGTTGTTTCGTATATGTCCCAGGTGCAACGGCTTGTTGGTGTTTGGCGACGAAAACTCCACCACCACCGGCGCCTCTCTGGCCTTTTTTGCCCTTTGAGTCTTCCCAACAACCCCAAATGCAGGGTTGTCCAATTCCCCGACAAGGAAACTGACCCAAAACGCAGGTTTCAGTTTGAGGTTAAGAAAGCCTTTCACCACATTGTATCCTTCCACAGCGTCCACCTTTTCCATCAGTGCTTGTCCCACCATATCGCCACATTGTTCGGGCGGCCGGCGCATGGCTTTCGCAAAGGGAAATACCAGCAATGTCATGTCGCCTTCAAATTCTTTCCTTGTTTTCTGAAGGACAATGTCATTGGGATCAACCGTCTGGCCTGATATTCCAGAAACAGCCTCCGCCACTGTTGCAGCGATTCTCTCTTCAATGTTCATGATTGATTGGATTGTCGAGGGTCACAAATGTACATACATTTTTTTTTCTTTGACCCTGCATTTTGCAAATGGCAAATGGCGAAATGATGGGTTTTTTACATCCAAAAGGTACAACTTAAAAGAAAAGCATCACCGCTATCCCGAAATAGATCAGCAGGCCGGTGATATCCACCATGGTGGTGATGGCGGGACTGGCGGCCACGGCGGGGTCTCCGCCAAGACGTTTTACGAGGAGCGGCAGTGCCGCGCCGATAAGGGTGGCGGAGATCACCTGCAGGCTCAGTGCCACGGAGATGCCAAAGGCGATAAAAAACAAGCTGAACTGCTCGGGGACGTCTGTCTCCCAGGAAAGGAAGAGGATCTTTCCAAAGGCGATGATCCCCAAAACAAAGCTGAGCATGATGGCGATCCTGGCCTCTTTCCAGAGTATCATCATCCAGTTCCGGAGGGTGACCTGTCCCAGTGCCAGGGCGCGTATCACGACGGTAGCGGCCTGTGAGCCGACGTTGCCACCGGAGTCGGCCACCATGGGCATGTAAAGTGCAAGGATGATGAGTGCCGACATGGCTTCTTCATACCTGTGGATGATCATCCCCGATAGCACCCCGATGATCGCCAATGAGGCCACCCAGGTGATCCGTTTGCGAAAGTGGCTTACCACGCTGGTCTCCGGGTAGTCCAACCCATCCTCGTCCGGCACGATACCCATGAACTTCTCCATGTCCTCGGTCTGCTCCGCCTGGATCACCTCCAGGGCGTCGTCATGGCGTACAATGCCGGCAAGCTGTCCGTACTTGTTGATAACAGGGATGGCCACCAGGTCGTACTTTTCGATCCTGGCCGCCACCGTCTCCCTGTCCTCATCCACTTCAGCCAGCGCAAAGTCCTTGAACACAATATCCCAGATGGACGTATCCGGATCAGCCATGATAAGGTCCTTCAGGGTTGTGAAGCCGTGCAGCTTCATGTCGTCGTCTACCACATAAACATAATAGATCATCTTCCTGGAAGGGGCGTCACGGCGAACTTTCTCGATGGCCTGGGCGGCCGTCATGTCGCCCATGATGGTCGCAAAATCGGTGCTCATAATACCCCCTGCCGTCTCAGGGTTATATGAGCTCAGCCGGATGACATTCTCGCGGGTCTTCTTGTCAAGATAGGGGAGCAGCTTGAGCTGGTCTTCCCTGTCAAGCTCCTGGAAGAAGTCGGCACGCAGGTCGGACGCCATATGTATGAAGATGCGGGAAAAGCGCCTGGGAGCAAGTTGTTCATACAGTCCCACCTGCATTTCCGGGTCGAAGTCAGAAACGATATAACCCTGCTCCTCTTCCGTAAAATGTCCGAGCACCTCAATGAGGTCAGGCATGTCAAGGTCTTTTAACACCTCCACGACCTCTACCACAGGCATTTTCTTGAGGATGGTGACCAGGGCCTCCCATTCCCGGGCCATCACCAACCCTTCAATGACCATGTTCTTTTGACCGGTATCCACTGTTACCATGTGGCCCTCCTTTCTGATGCCAGTGAAGTTGCCCGAAGCAAAACCCAAAAAAACAAGAGGATTTAAAGCCACAAAAAAAACCCTTCCCGAAAACTTTTGGAAGGGGGCTTTTAACGTTGCAGGGCCATACCACCATTTTGCGGCCCCTGCATTTCTGCCCCTTGTTGAGTTTTAACTCTGGATGACTTATCCCCCGAAAGGGGAAGCTACCTTAAGCCATGCCTTAATCCGACAAAGCCTGTTCTACCCATTGGCGTCTGTAGACATTTTTGGGCAGTAGCCTGTGTTCACCCAGTAGCCTCACCTAACAGGCAACACCACTGTTATGAAACAATGCTGAACTTTCCTGATGCAAATATAGTGTTTTTTTGATTGCAAAAAGATGACCTGCTCAATATATGTGCCGGTTACTCCTCATAGACCACCTGTACCACGGTTTCTCCGACCGCTTTGAGGGTAAAGGGGTCGATCACATCCATGGTGTCGCCGGTGGTGTGCCATTCGGGGAAGAACCCGTGCGGGGTGGTGTTGTCCTGGTGGATGATGTTGATGGTCGGAATGTTACGGATGGTATTGATATAGTAGTGGTCGTCGGTGACATAGCCGCCTTCTCTGTTGAGGAACATGTGACCGTAGCCAAGGCGGTGTGCTGTGTCCCAGACCCTTCTGACAACATTCGGTGCATAGAGCATGGAGTAGCCTTCCCTTTTGAAGGTGGCATCAGCGGCGCCCACCATGTCGAGCAGTATGCCGAACCTGGCATAGTAATCCATCCTGTGTGGGTTTCTTGCCCAGTGCTGGGACCCCAGTGCCCAGTTGTCTTGCTCTGGCCTGTCTGAGAACCTGTGGTTGCCATAGTCTTCCGCATCGAAAAAGATGATATCCACACCAATGCCCGGCTGGTTCTTGCTGATCAGGCGTGCCACCTCCAGCAACACGCCAACGCCGCTGGCACCGTCATTGGCGCCGTCGATGGGGGTATAATGTTTTTCCGGGTCCGGGTCGTAATCGGCATAGGGGCGGCTATCCCAGTGGGCACAAAGCAATATCCGCCGCCGCTGCTCCGGCCGGAACACCCCGATGATGTTCTTGATGTTCAGCGTGGTGCCATCATAGGCGCGCACCCTGGTCTTTTGGAGATACACCGTATCGGCAAACCGCTCCATGGTTTCTGTGAGCCACAGTCCGGCCTGCCTGTGTGCTTCCGTGTTGGGCACCCGCGGGCCGAAAGCGACCTGGCGGCCAACAAAATAATATGCCGAATCGGCATTGAATGCCGGGATCTGCACGGCAGGTGCACGCTCATCCTCTCCTGCCCGGCTGTTCCGGTCGTTCTCGACCGCACCGCCACAGGAGGTCATGATGAAAAGGATAGACAGGGCAACCGAAATACGATACATGGTTCGTTTTTTTTACAAAGATATCAACCAATTGGCAGATCAACTAGTCGAACACAGGCCTTGGTGTCTGCTCCGTCGAGGGGGGCAGCACCGGCAGTTCCAGCGCATAGGCGGGGACCTCCCCCGTCAGTGCTCCCAGGAAGGCAACGATGTGTTTGTTCTCCTCCGCAGTCAGTTCCCTGCCAAGCATATCCAGGGCCACGATATCTACCGTTTCGCTGAGTGACCATACACTGCCATCGTGCAGGTAGGGATAGGTCTCAGCAATGTTGAGCAGCGACGGCACCTTGAATGAGTGCATGTGCATCGGGTTGCCGGTGATGTCGAACCGGCCCGGATCACTTTCGCCCGATTCCCTTTCGGCGGGGGTCTCGAAAACAGCAAAGGCAGTGCCGCCCAGGGCCGTGCCGCCATGACACGATTGACAGCCGACATCCATGTATGCGCGCAGCCCCTCCTTCTCCCTGTCGGTCAATGCCCCTGCGTCGCCCCGCAGGAAGTCGTCAAAGCGGGAATAGGTGAGCAGGATACGCTCGAAAGCACCGATGGCCACACCGACATTCTTATACACCAGCGGTTCTTCCTCATCAGGGAATGCCTCCCGGAAGCGTTCCACATATTCAGGCATGGAGGCCAGCACAGCCAGGACATGCTCTTCCGACGATGCCATCTCCACCGGGTCAAGAATGGGCATGAGGGCCTGCGATTCCACGTCGGGCTCACGGCCATCCCAGAATTGGCTTCCATGCAGGGCGGCATTCAGCACCGTGGGCGCATTGCGCGGACCCTTCTGCCACATGTGGCCGACAGAAACAGGAAGCTGGTCAACCCCAAAGGTCGACATGTTGTGACAGGTATTGCAACTGATCAGCCCGCTCTTCGACAACCGGGGCTCGTAAAACAGCATCTTGCCAAGCTCTATCCGCTCCTCCGAACGAACCATCCCCTCTTCAAAGGCATCCTCAGGCAAAGGGCCGGTGAATGTCAAAGCTTTTTCCTGCAACCCTGTCAAAGCCCTTTCCTCTTCAGGCGCAGCACAGTGCGAGAAAAGCATCGCTGCCAGCAACAGAATGAATGCCGAAGAGAAAATAAATGAGAACAAAGGTTTTTTCATTGCTCAATGGTTTATGTGCATTAACAATATACCCTGCAAGCGGCCTTCCTGACACCACGCCCCTGCAACATTGCAACATCGTTCCTGCCAACAGCCTGTGATGACAAGATGCCCCTGTGCCAGGAAACAAAAATACATGATTTTTTTTTCATTCGAAATTACACACAGACGAATGAAAAATATCTCAAGGTCTTTCACCCGGTCGTTGCTTGTTTATTTATGTTTATCATTTGTCAAAAGGGCGAAATGTCAAATAGGTTGAAGGGTTTAAAAGTTGAAGGGTTTAAAAGCCAACAGCCAAAAGCTTCGTTCCATCATTCCATCGTTATTCCGTCTTCCGTCGACACACAAAATGCTGGTGTTTTTTTCATGTGAATTTACACACAGACGAATGAGACATACAAAAGATAAAAAAGCTTGTATTTTTGTTGTTCATTCTCCAGTGACCGAAACATAAAAAACCTGAACACATGAAGCCAATCGTTAGTATTATCATGGGAAGCACCTCCGACATGCCTGTCATGGAGCAAGCTGCAAAATTTCTGGATGAGATGGAGGTCCCTTTTGAGTTGAATGCTTTGTCCGCACATCGCACCCCCGAGCGTGTGATGGAGTTTTCCGGGGAGGCCCACAGGCGGGGCATCAAGGTCATCATCGCCGGAGCTGGCGGCGCAGCCCATTTGCCGGGTGTTATCGCTGCAGGGACCATCCTTCCGGTGATCGGCGTTCCCGTGCGCTCATCCCTGTCACTCGACGGCTGGGACAGCATCCTGTCCATCCTGCAGATGCCCTCCGGCATTCCTGTCGCCACCGTAGCACTCGACGGCGCAAAAAATGCCGCGATCCTCGCGACACAGATCCTGGCACAATCCGATGAACAAATCCGGGAACGGCTCATACGCTTCAAAAAGGAATTGAAAACAAAAGTGATCAAAGCCAACGAAGAGCTGGGCAAAGCGGCGTTCCGCCACCGGGTCAAATGAATGATGGGCGACACCTTTGTTTGGATGGGTTAGACATCCGCATCATTGGAACACGCGAACAATCCGGCATAAACCCTGCCGAACATCACAGGCGGAGATCTATCGGACATTCACACGCAAAATATTACCGAATAAAATCTTTGTGTAATCTTTTTTATTTTTAAAAGATTATTATCATTAATTTGGCACAATAAATCATGTGCCAATGTTATTGATACGGTTCTGTGGTTGTTTATTGATTGCTCTTCTGCCAACAGGTTTGCTTGCGGCCGGGAACATGCTCACGGGGGCGCGGGCCGCCGGCATGGCCAATGCAACCGTGGCAGTATACGACTTTTGGGGTATCAGCCATAACCAGGCAGGCATGGCAGGGCTGGAGTATCCGTCAGCGGCTTTTTACGCCGAAAACCGTTTCATGGTACAGGAAATGTCGCTGGCCGCAGTGGCCTGCATCCTGCCCGCCGCAAAAGGGAACGTCGGACTCTCCCTGACATATTTCGGGAACCATCTTTATGGCGAAGGAAAAGCCGGACTGGCCTATGCACGTGCCTTCGGAGAAAAATTGTCGGCCGGCATGCAGCTCAACTACCTGTTTGTCTCCATCGGCGATGGCTATGGCA
The DNA here is from genome assembly GCA_007125585.1 of Bacteroidales bacterium. Lineage (GTDB taxonomy): Bacteria > Bacteroidota > Bacteroidia > Bacteroidales > UBA7960 > PUPG01. The sequence goes on along the minus strand of SLCY01000099.1, from coordinate 12,077 downwards.
GCACAGGTGCGGTCGCCGCCGAACTCGGGATCATCATCGAGGTGCTGCCCAACATGCAGGTCGGCGCCCACATCTTCAACCCCACCAGGGCATTGCTCACCCGATACGAACACCTCCATGCCGACGAAAGAATCGCCACCGTTGTCCGCACCGGCCTCTCATACTCTTTTTCAGGAAATGTGATGATAAGCATTGAAGCCGAAAAGGACATCCGCCATCCCCCCGTTGCCCGGTTCGGCCTGGAATACGCCATCACACAAGGCGTGATGGTGCGCACAGGCCTGAGCACAAACCCCATGCATAACACCTTTGGCTTCGGCCTCCATACAGGTCAATGGCAGATCGACATCGCCTCATCCTACCACTACCTGCTGGGCTACTCACCACAGGCCGGGATAGTGTATACGTTCAGATAAAGGAAAGAATAATTATGCGGCCGCTAACAGCTATTATATTGATATGTACACCCATATGTGTTGAGGTGTTGTTTGCACAAAACAACCAGGAAGAGGATGCACAGGAAAGGCTGCTTTACCATATTGAAAGCCTTACAGACATGGGTGAAGACGGCATGGACCCGGTATTTTTGGCGGAGACCCTGGAGTGGCTCTGGTCACATCCTGTCAACCTGAACAGCGCCACAGCCGATGAACTGCGACAGCTTTTCATGCTCAGCGACCTGCAGGTCAACAACCTGCTGCAGCACATCAGGGAGCATGGACAACTGATCAGCATCTACGAACTGCAGACGGTCGATGGCTTCGACATGCACACCATCCAAAACATATTGCCTTTTGTTACCGTCGCAGAAAAACATCAGCCTCGGCGTCACTTCAGCCTCGACAACCTGCTCAGGGATGGCGAAAATGTATTGTTCGTAAGGTACCAGCGGCTGCTGGAAGAACAGAAGGGGTTCTCCCCCCCGGAGCCTGAAACCACCGATGCCAACCCAAATGCCCGTTACCTGGGCAGCCCGTACCGCCTGTACGCACGGTATCGCTTCACCTATTATCAGAATGTGAGCCTTGGCATCACCGCCGAGAAAGACCCCGGCGAGGAGTTCTTCCGGGGGACGCAGCCGCAGGGATTCGACTTTTATTCAGCCCACCTGCACCTGCGCGATTTTGGCAGGTTGAAAGCGTTGTCGGTAGGCGACTACCTGGTGCAGTTCGGACAGGGCCTGACATTGTGGACAGGCATGAGCTTCGGGAAAAGCGCCGAAGCCATCGGGGTCAAAAAAAACGGACCTGGCTTGCGCCATTACACTTCCGTGGATGAGAACAACTTCCTGCGGGGCGCAGGTGCTACCATACAGATGGGGCCCATCGAAATCACCGCCTTCTGCTCGGCAAAACACCGCGATGCCAACGTCCTTGATGCAGGAGACAACGATGATGGCGTGAGGGTGATCACCAGCCTGCAGCAATCAGGGCTGCACCGTACACCGGGAGAGCTGAAAGGCAAAAACGCAGTGAGGGAGGTGATCTTCGGGGGACATATGGCTTACAAGGGCAAAAACCTCAGCGCCGGGATCACAGCATACCAGATGACCCTTGATGCAGACTTCCGGCGCAACCTGTCATTCTATAACCAGTTCGACTTCAGCAACAACCAATACCGAAGCCTCGGCATCGATTACAGCTACCTTGCACGCAACGTCAACCTCTTTGGGGAAGCGGCCATCGGCGACAACGGCCGGATGGCATTCCTCAATGGCATAATGGTCAGCCTCCACCAAAGATTGTCGGTTGCCATGGTGCACAGGCACTACCACAGGGCATACCAGGCTCCCATGGCCGCCGCCTTCGGCGAAAACACGAGGGCTTCCAATGAGGAAGGGATCTATGCGGGAGCTTCCGTACGGCTGTCCCCCACCCTTACACTATACGCCTTTGCAGACCACTTCCGCTTTCCGTGGATGAAGTACCGGACATACATGCCATCCCGGGGAAGCGATTACCTGGCCAACATACACTACAGGCCAACCAGGGACATAGAGGTCGTCGCCCGGTTTCGCCGTAAAAACAAACCCCTGAACACCAAAGAACCGGCGAAGGTCAGAACCCTCGAACAAGTGATCAGGACCCAATACCGCCTGCATCTCTCCTATCCCATCTCGCCAACCCTCTCTCTGCGCAACAGGCTGGAGGTGATCCGTCACCAATATGGCAGCCAACAACAAAAAGGGTTCATGATCTACCAGGACATCCTCTACAGGAACCTTAATAGCCCTTTCGCCATCACCCTGCGCTATGTACTGTTCGATACCCAAGGGTTTGATGCGCGTATTTATGCTTACGAACACGACGTATTGTATGCTTTCTCCTTCCCCTTCTATTCCGATAAAGGGATGCGCAGCTACCTGCTGGTAAGGTTCCGCGCACAACCCCGTGTTGACCTCTACATACGCCTGGCAAGAACGATCTATACCAACAGAAACCACTCCGGTAGTGGGTTAGACCGCATAGAAGGCAATACCCGAACCGAGGTCAAAGCACAAGTCAGGTACCGTTTTTAGCAGCGTTTTTAAGATAACTGTTGTGGTTGCACGTAAAACAAAATATTTATCTTTGCTCGCGTTAGAACAGACACAAACCTCAAAACTGCTGAATATGATATTCCTGTGGGTTGTTATCGGGTACCTGGTGTTGCTGATGGGTATTTCCGTCTACAAAAGTTTCATGGTAAAGAACCAGGAGGATTTTATGGTTGCCGGACGTTCGGTTTCTACCAGCCGTCTGGTGGGTACGTTGCTTTGCACCTGGATGGGGTCCGGTAGTCTGCTGGCAGGCGCCGGACTGGCGGCCAACGTAGGATTTTCTGAGCTCTGGATGGCGGCGGGTGCCTGGGTGGGCATCATCATCATCTTCTTTCTTGCCGCCCGCGTGCGGCGCATTGCCGAATACACCGTTCCCGACATCCTTGAGCTGCGTTACAACAAGTGGGCGCGCATCCTGGGAACCATTGTGATTGTGATCGCCTATACGACCATCGTGGGATATCAGTTCAGGGCCGGAGGCTTTGTGCTGGACCTGGTGGCCGGCATTCCCGAGTGGCAGGGTGTCTTGCTGACAGCAGCCTTCATCATCACCTTCACCGCCTTCGCGGGGATGATGTCGATCGTGTCGGTAGACATCATCAACGGCGCCGTCATCACTGTGGCCATGCTGATCGCCGCACCCCTGGTATTCTTTCACATTGGTGGCGCAGAACACCTTACAGCAACACTGGATCCCTCTCACTTTAAAATATTCGGCGACAACAGTTTTTTCTGGGCCATGGGGATCTTCTTGCCCACCTTCTTCCTCCTGCTGGGCGAGTCCAACATGTACCAGAAGTTCTTCTCGGCCAGGAACGAAAAGTCGGCCAAGTCGGCAGTGCTCTGGTGGGTGTCGGGTACCATCGTGGTGGAAACCGCCCTGGCTTCCCTGGCGATCTTCGCATTCAGCCATTTCAATGTGCTGGAGCACGCCAACGAGATGTTCCTCTCCAGCGCCAATGCAGAACGTATCATTCTGCATACAGCACGTTACAGCACCGAGGTGGGTCTGCCCATCTGGGGTGGCCTGTTGCTGCTGGCAGCATCTGTGGCCATCATCACCTCCACCGGAAACAGCTTCCTGCTCACCCCGTCAACCAACCTGACCCGTGATGTTTACCAGCGCTTTATCAACAAAACGGCCGACCCAAAGATGATCGTGGTGTTCCAACGTGTAATGGTCGTGCTGCTCGGATTACTGGCCTACCTGATACTCACCCAGTTTGAAACCATCCTTGCCATGGCGCTGACGGCATATACCATGGTGGGTGCCGGACTGACACCGGCCTTGCTGGCTGCCTTCCTCTGGAAACGGGTTACCGTGGAAGGCGGCGTGGCATCCATTGCCACGGGCATGGGCGTCACACTGCTCATCACCATCACCAACTCCATTCTCTCTGCCTTCTATGGCACCCAGCTTCTGAGCGAACAGTACATCATACTGCCGGCAGCCTCGGCATCGATCGTGACGCTCATCATCGTATCGCTGGCAACAAGGCGCGACCCCGAAAGCAAATGGGGACGGTTCTATACCAAAGACACATCGCTGGCAAAAGCCATGGAAGAAGTAAAAGCGGAGGATTCAATGAGCTGATCAGCACATCAGCAAATCAGCACATCAGCACATTAGCACATCAGCACATCAGCACATCAGCACATCAGCACATCAGCACATCAGCACATGAGCACATCAGCACATCAGCACATCAGCACATTAGCACATTAGCACATTAGCACATTAGCACATCAACACATTAGCACATTAGCACATCAGCACATTAACTAACCTACCATCCGGGGAGGAAGTTCAATCCCCACACGCCTTCCTGTATGCCCCGGGTGTGGAATGGAAATGCCAGGTATGGTTCGAGGATCAGTGCCCCGAAGAGGTTGATGCGCAGCGACGGGCCTGTGCTGAACAGGGGGAACCGCTTTCCGGGTTCCAGGCCTTTGGACCGGTCAAGGGTTATCCTGGTATCCCCTGTCCACGCCACGCCGGCATCCAGGAACCATGCAAGCTCGGTAAAGAAGAATCCGCTGGAGATCAGGGCCAGCTGTTCAGGTCCGGTAAAGGGGACACGGATTTCCAGCCCGCCCAGGAGCACCCGGCTTCCCAGCAGCTGTTCAAAGGTGAAGGCATCATCGAAGGTTGATTCAATCTGCCCCAGCGTGGAATAATCATAGCCTCTGACATATCCCGGGTATCCCAGGTAGAGGGGATAGAAAAGCCTGGTGTTGTCCGCATCTTTACCGTACCGGCCGTAATGCACACCGCGCATTGCGAGGGTAACTGGGCTCCGGCGGATATAATGGCGGTAATCGGCAACCACGTTGTACATGTCCACCTCCCCAAACATTCGCTCACCACTCAGGCGATACCGATAACCAGCCATGGGAGAGGCCATGCCGAAGAAGCTATTGTCGCCCACATAGGCCAGGTTGACCCGCTGCAGGTTAAATCCGTCGGGAGCATCCAGGCGCTCACGTTCCTCTCCTACCCTGAACCCCCGGTAATAATAATTGTTGATGGCATCCAAACGAAAATAATACCAGGCCAGGCTGGCGCCGGCTTCAATACGGCGTGTGGTAGAGATGGGAAAGTAGGCAAAACCCCCGATCTGGTCCTCGAACGTCCGTTGTGTCAACAGCTGAAGGTTGTCAACCTCGATCGGGCCGTCATCCGTCATGAGCGTGTCTCGTCTGAAACGAAGCATGCTGAAGGGATAGGGGATGTGGGAAATAGTGCCGCCCCAGTTGATCCTGCTTTTCTGGTTCAGGTATCCCACCATGGCGCCGAAATCGTATATTTCCCCGTTCACGGCCAGGGTCGTAAACAGTTGGTTATCACCGGTAATGTCGCTAAACATCATGCTCACACCACCGGCAACACCGGTGCCAAAACGGTTGGTTGCCACGCCAACGCCGGAGCTGCCGACGAAGGTCAGGCCAAACCGGCCGTCATAAGGCTTCTCTTCAAACGCATCTTCAGGCAGTATGGGTTCTTTCGGCTCGACCTCAAGGCTTGCATCGACGATAGGGGGTGCCGGACGGTCGAAGGGCGGCAGGGTGGCCGCTGTCATGTCAATCTCCATGGGATCTACCCTGACCCGTTCAAACTCTGAAGGATCAGCACGGTAAATGGAATAACCCCCTGCCTGGAAATGGCTGTAAAACACTTCACCGGTTTCCCGTGCCACACTGATGGCAGGTGTCATATGGGTGATGCCGCTGATGCCGGTATAAAAATCTGTCAGGCGAAACACCTCATCACTGTCAAAGTCATACATGTAAAGATTCCTGAAGCCATCCCTGTTGCTGAGAAAATACAAGGCATCCTTATCAGGGACAAAGACGGGGTTTATATTCTCGGCCCCAGGGAAAACATCCAGTACGGTAATGGACCCTGAAGGATCTTCAAGATCCATCAGGCCGATATTCATGTTCATGTTGAGCTTATCGCCAATCTGCGCTGATTGGGGCCTGTCGGTAGCAAACAGCAGGTGACGGCCATCGGCCGAAAAAGAAGCATGGATGTAGGAATACCTGTCGTTGGTAAGTTGTGTCACCTCCTTGGTTTCCAGGTTGAAACGGAAAAGATTCCCGCGGCCATCCACCAGGCCATTGAAAACAACATGTTTGCCGTCGGGAGACCATACAGGGTTGTTCAGGGACGGCACGCCGGGTACCGCTACCTCACGGGTGCGGCGTGGCCGGTCGACGTCAACGATCACCATTTTGTTCTTTCCCCTTTTCACCGCCACATGAATGAACTTCTTTCCGTCGGGCGACCATGTGCCCATCGACTCAAAGAAGTTGTACCCGTCAATATCGCCGGCCCGTGTGGCGCTGGATAATTTTCGCTTAACATCGCCGGTCCGGGCATCGGCGAGAAACAAATCAATGGACAGAAGGTCGCGTTCAGAAAAGAACGCAACAAGGCTGCCATCCGGACTAACGGAAGGGCTGATATTGATGGAACCTGAGTTGTCGGGAGAAACGATCTTGCTGCCAACCGCCACATGGCGTGTTGTATCTTCCATAAAGGGTGTATAATGGTTATCCATCGCAGCCCTCCACAGGTTGGACACTGTGCTGTGTCCCAGTCCCGCCACCCTCTCCAGGGCACGTTCGTGACCGAACTTCGCTGTTTCGGAAAACAGTGGCGCAATCAGGGAGTCACCCCAGGTGCGTCCGAAGAAAGCGACAAAAGCATGCCCATAACGGTATGGATTGTATTCATAGCCTCTTGTCATGTCGCGCAGCGTGGGAAAGTCATCCTGGTGGATCGCATCGCGCATGATCATGGCCGTATGGGCATCCACACTGCCAATGGAAAAGTATTCTGCCATCCCCTCAACCAGCCATAACGGCAAGTTACGTATCGAATTCAAGGAAAGACTGTCGTCCAGAAACATTTGCCTGAACTGGAACACGTGCACCAGCTCATGCCCGATCACGTGGTCTGTTTGTGCATTGGTTTCCAGGACAGGGGCGACGACCCTGTTTTTCAATGCCTCGGTGACACCCAGCGTCCCGATGCCTATCATCCCGCTGATGGCTGTCGTCTGCTGAAAATCAGGGTGATTGGCATATACCAGTATGGGGTTCCGTGTCTCAAAGGTGTCCCTGAAAATTTTCTGGTGCCGCTCATACCATTTTTCATAGGTGTTGGCGATAGCCTGGGGAATGGAATCATCTTCAAAATAATGATAGATGTCAAAATGCGGACTCTGATACATCTTGAATTCAAAGCGCTGATAGCTTGGCTTGTTACGTCCGAAATACTGGGCAATGCCATCGGCGGGCAATAATAGCAACATCGCCAAAAAAAGCAACAACCCCTTGATAAAACCCCTTACACGTGAATCATACATACTGGCTTAACTCTTTAGTCAACGGTGTTTATCGATTCATTACCCATTGACTGGTTTATTTTTTTGAACGGCGGGCGAACCGGACAGTCAATCGCGGTTCGCAATATACGCACACAAAAACTATTCCAAACAATCAACAGTAAAACAAGCAAAGGAATAACATTGTTTATCAAAGATACGTGACAATTTTCAATTGACAGACAGATCAATGAAAAACCATTCGAGGTTAACAGAAGAGTTTTGCTTGTTCTTTGGCTGCCATCCAAAGAAAGAGCTGCCAATAAAGAAAGATCACCGCTTCTGGGGCATCTGCTAAAAAAACTACGGCATCTTTATCTTGCGCAGGCAGAGCCGCAGGGCACCATGGCAGGTGTCGTGTCAACACCGCGGCCTCAAATAAATCCAGTGCCATACCGCTTTTTTTTGCATTTTTGTATAAAAATTTGCCCATTCATGACCAAGCTGGAAAAGTATTTCAAGCCATTCCGTGATCATATCATCGGGATTGACCAGTGTTATAGCAGTCCCTATGGCAGGCAGCGTATCATCTATGCCGACTGGATTGCCAGCGGCCGCATGTACCTTCCCATTGAGCGAATGATCACAGAACATCTCGGTCCTTTTGTGGCCAACACCCATACGGAGGCCAGTGAGACAGGCACCTTGATGACCCATGCCTATCATCATGCCCATCAGCGGATCAAGGCGCATGTAAATGCCAGTGATGACGATGTGATCATCACGGCGGGAAGCGGGATGACCACTGTTATCAATAAGTTTCAGCGGATGCTGGGGCTCCGTATTTGTGGCGAACTATCGAAAAAGAAATGTCTGAAGGAGGCTGAACGGCCTGTGGTATTTATTACCCACATGGAGCACCACAGCAACCACACTTCCTGGTTTGAGACCATTGCCGACGTGGTGCAGTTAACACCAGGTCCTGATTTGCTGATCGATACGGATGTGCTTTGCAGGGAGCTGGAGAGATACAGGGACCGCAAGCTGAAGATTGGCTCTTTCACAGCCTGCAGCAACGTCACCGGCATTGAGACACCCATCCACGAGCTGGCCGGGATCATGCACCGTTATGGAGGCATATGTATAGCAGATTATGCTGCATCCGCCCCTTATGTTGATATCAACATGCATCCCGCCGATCCGTTGAAAAAGCTGGATGCCGTGATATTCTCCCCGCACAAGTTTCTTGGTGGCCCCGGCAGCTCCGGTGTGCTCATCTTCGACGCTTCATTTTATAACAGCAAGGTCCCTGACAACCCGGGTGGCGGGACGGTCGACTGGACCAATGCATGGGGTGGATACAAATACATCGACGACATCGAAGCCCGCGAGGACGGTGGCACGCCAGGCTTTTTGCAAGCCATCCGGGCAGCCCTCTGTGTCGACCTCAAAAACCAGATGGGGACAAAAAACATCCGTGAGAGGGAAGATGAGATGCTTGAGATCCTCTTCAAAGGGATCCGGGGCATCCCGGATACAAACATATTGGCCGGCAATGTGGAGGAGCGGTTGGGGGTGGTGTCCTTTTATTTCGACCACATCCATTACAACCTGGTGGTAAAGCTGCTGAGCGACAAATTTGGGATACAGGTGCGGGGCGGCTGTGCCTGTGCCGGCACCTACGGGCACTTCCTGCTGAATGTGGATTATGACCTGTCGCGGCAGATCACAGAGAAAATCAATACCGGGGACCTTTCAGACAAGCCCGGCTGGGTCAGGATCTCCCTCCATCCCACCATGACAAACGATGAAGTACATGCCATTGTAAATGCCCTGGCGGAGATTCACAAACATCATGAAACGTGGGGAAAAGATTACACCTATCTTCCGAAAAAAAATGAGTACGCCCACAAAAGCGCACCTGCCGACAACACAGACAAGGTAAAATCGTGGTTCAGCCTTACCTTACCGGCGGCTGCCATACAACAAGCTGACTAAACATTGAACAGGCGTTGCAACTTTTTTACCTGTGCGTCCCAGATCCGCTGGTTGAAATCAAGGTCAGCATCTTCGGCATGGTCGGTAATGAGAAGTGCAAGTTCGGAAGAAACAGGCTCATTACGGATACGCATTTCCACATAAGGCTCCTTTTCGGCTTCGGTGAGCTCATCGAGCCACATAAACTGAACATATTCGTTTTCCTTGAAACCGACCAGACGTGCTTTTTGCTCCGAACCCTCCCATTTGAAAAGAAACACATCCTCTTCTGTCAGCACCATATCGGCGAACCACCGCGACAAACCCTCAGGTGTGGAGATGGCAGTATATAACAGTTTTGGGGTTGTCTTGAACCCATATTCCAGGGTAAATTTTTTAAGAACGCTCATGACAGTGCCATTTTTCTATAGGATGCAATATACAAAAAAATAACATGTATTGCACCATTTGTGTTGATTAAACATTGATGTTGCGTTATTATTTTTTTGGAAACTTATTATTCATATTATCAATGTTTTATGAACATAAAACACAAACACCCCTGACATCACCAACAGGGGAACCCCCCGTATCCATTGTCAATCAAGGGCTTCAGGAAAACTTAGCGGCAACTGCGTAAAACTGCTGATGTTTAAAAACATATGGGTTGAAAAGGCCAGTGAAACATGACCATCCGAGGAAACGCACATCAGCATGACAAATTCATTACTTTTGCACATCGCTAAACCATGAGTAATTTACAACACAACAAGCTGTACATTTATACCCTGGTAAGCCTTGCGGTGATCTTCTGGGGCGTCTCCTATGTATGGACAAAGATTGCTTTTGCTTATTACCAGCCCATCACGGTGATGCTGATCCGGCTTACAATATCTTCGTTGCTGATGGCGGTCATTTATAGGGCGAGGAACCTTGGCGAACGTGTCGACCGAAGCGACTACAAGGCCTTCATCTTTTTGTCACTCTTTTCCCCGTTTTTTTATTTCATCGGCGAGAATTTTGGCGTATACCATGTATCTCCCACGGTGGCAGCGGTGATCATCGCCACCATACCGGTGTTTTCTCCCATCCTTGGCTACGTGGCATTCAGGGAAAGGGTCACGGTGGTCAACACCCTGGGGTTCATTGTCTCTTTCCTTGGTGTGATGGTAATGGTCATGGATGGCGATTTTCAGTTCACCGCCTCACCCCTTGGTGTTTTCTTTTTGTTTTTTGCTGTTTTTTCTGCACTCGTAAACATAATATTTCTGAAAAAGCTGGCAGCAAAATATTCATCTTTCACCATCATCCGGGTGCAAAATTTTCTGGGGGCCTTGTTTTTCCTTCCTGTATTTCTCATCATGGACGTTGGTGACTTCATATCCATCCGGCCCTCATGGGAAGCCATTGCCTCGTTGATAGCCCTCGCGGTTTTTGGATCTACCCTTGCCTTTATGTTTTATACCTCCGGCGTGCGTGCCATCGGCATTGCCCGCACTGCCATCTTCGCCAACCTCATTCCCGTGGTAACCGCCATCACCTCCTTTATCTTTCTCAGGGAGGTCATCGACCTGAACCGCATCACCGGCATGTTCATCGTGATCTGCGGTCTTTTGATGACACAGATCTCCAACATCCGCCGGCAACGTGCCAATGTGATGGAGCAAGGGGTTTTGCCGTCCCCGGACCCCGACCGCAGAAAATGATCACGGCATCCTGAAGCATCATGGCATGAAGCCAACGCCGGATTTTATTGACGCCCTCAAAAAACAAAGAAAACAACTTGCGTTTACAAATTGTTTTATAATTTTGCACCACCCGATCCGGCGGGGTAGCTCAGGTGGTTAGAGCGTCGGATTCATAACCCGAAGGTCACGGGTTCAACTCCCGTCCCCGCTACAAGAAAAGCCTGCCTGTCAGCCGACAGGCAGGCTTTTATGTATATCGTTCCAGGCAAATGGGAATCCCTTAGAAAAAGCATTGCCTTCCCATCAGCAAATAAACGTCTAACGGACAATGCTCAAACGCTCCGTTTTAATCCCGGTGGCAGTGGTTACCTGTATAAAATAGACCCCATCCTTGAGTCCCGAAGTGTTGATCTCATCATGATTGTCGTATACGGTTGCATCGTATACCAGGCCGCCCAAAAGATCCAGTACGCGGATGGTCAGGATCTCCTTGTGATAATTTACAAAGACCCTGTCCCCGGCCGGGTTTGGATATACGGAAAGCCCGCTGCCGTATATGTCAGCAACATTTGTACCATCCGAAGCAAGGACAACTTCCTCCGTCACGTTATCATCAACAACAAGGGTACTGGCAACAGGGAAAAACCCATCTTTTTGAACATCGTAATCGTATGTGCCACCGATGATGTTGTCATACATGTAATCGCCCGGTGCATTTTCGACCCCATCAAAAGTGACGACAGCATCCCATATCAGGGTTCCTTCATCATCCATTACATTGAATGTAACCGTATATGTGGTGAGGGCAAAATTGGCCACCAGTTCACGGTTTTCCTCTGCGTCGAATTCATAATCCGGCTCATCGTAAACCACATTCCCATCCTCCGTCCATTCAACAAAATCATAGCCTGGTTCCGGACTGGCTGTCAGTTCGACCTCAACACCGTGTTCATACTCTCCTGAGCCGGCGACTGAACCCATGGCAGGATCATTGGGCTCTGCTGTAATGGTGTATACGTTGATGCCAAAAACAGCGATAAG
>SLCY01000089.1 GCA_007125585.1 Bacteroidales bacterium | reverse complement strand
TCGCCACTCACCGACACGTTGACGATGCCATGTTGTGCAAGCAATACGCGCGACGCCTCATCCTGTACAAAGAAGCGGGTAACATTCAGCAACTGCTTCCTGAACCAATGTCCATACCACCGGAAAAAGTGCTGCTGCGGACGAAAGATGGCGGAGATCACATAAGTGGGCACGTTGCGTTTTGCCAACCCGTTAAGAACATTGAACCAATACTCATACTTGACAAAAACGGCCATGTCGGGCTGCCAGGTATCCAGGAAGCTGACAACGCTGGCAGGGGTATCGGGCGGAAGGTAAAACACATGATCGGCATGGGCGTAATCCTTTTTGTGCGTATACCCGCTGGGTGAGAAAAATGTAAGCAGGATGCGCCACCGGGGCCGTGTTTCCCGGAAACGCTCCATGACCGGCCTGCCCTGCTCGAACTCACCCAGGGAAGCACAGTGAAACCAGGCGGTTTTGACACGGCCCTCCTTCTCGTTGTCGGCCCGGGCAGCCAGATCCATTTCGTTGCGCCATCCCCGGCGACCCTTTAACCAGCAACGGGCTTTTTCAGAAAACAGAGCGACACACCGGATGCCGGCGAGATAAAACAGCAAAGCCAGGGTGTACAGGAAACGCATGGTCGCAATACTTAAAAAAACAAAGATAGTCAGTCTCCGCAAGATTACACATTTTTCAGCATGCTACGGCAAAAACCAACGATAAAACCAGCGACTGGGAGAATAATTTTTATCTTTGTGAGCCCGGCCATCCCATAAAAAAACATTCACAATTACTGACAATCATCATGGAAAAGATTCAAATGGTAGACCTGAAGCGGCAGTATGAAAAAATACAGCACGAAGTGGACCAGGCGGTCATTGATGTGATCCGGTCTACCCAGTACATCAACGGACCGGAGGTGAAGGCGTTTCAAAAAGACCTGGAATCCTATCTGGGTGTGAAGCATGTAATTCCATGTGCCAACGGTACCGATGCGTTGCAGGTTGCCATGATGGCACTGGATCTGAAGCCCGGCGATGAGGTGATCACAACCTCTTTCACCTTCGTGGCCACCGTTGAGGTGATCGCCCTTTTGGGACTGACGCCTGTATTGGTTGACGTGGATCCCGACACCTTCAACATCGACCCGGATGCCTTCCGCAGGGCTGTCACCTCAAAGACCAGGGCGGTGGTGCCGGTGCACCTGTTCGGACAGACTGCCCATATGGAGCCCATCCTTGATATTGCCGCTGAACATGGACTCTTTGTGATTGAAGACAATGCCCAGGCCATTGGTGCCGACTACATTTTCCTGAACGGTCAGACGAAGAAAGCCGGCACCCTGGGCCATATCGGCTGCACCTCCTTCTTCCCCGCAAAAAACCTTGGCTGCTATGGTGACGGCGGGGCCCTTTTTACCGACGACGACGAGCTGGCCAAAAAAATGAGGATGATCGTAAACCATGGCATGGAGGTGCGGTACTATCATGACGCTGTCGGTGTGAATTCACGGCTCGACAGCATCCAGGCAGCCATACTGCGCATCAAGCTGAAGCACCTCAACGAGTATGCCAGCGCCAGGAGAGAAGCTGCCGCCATCTACGATGAGGCATTCAGGGACCATCCCGGCCTGACGATCCCGGCCAGAAGTTCATACTCAACGCATGTGTTCCATCAATACACCTTAAAAACCAGTGGTATCGACCGTTTCAAACTACAGGGACACCTCGGGTCGCAGGATATCCCGGCCATGGTATACTATCCCGTTCCCTTGCACCTGCAAAAGGCTTACCACGACCCAAGATATGGGAAAGGGGACTTCCCGGTAACCGAAGACCTGAGCAACAGGGTGCTGTCCCTCCCGATGCATACCGAGCTTGACGAAGAGCAACTACAATATATCATCCGTAACGTATTGTCATTTTTTGAATAGCCGCTTCGCTGCGAAAACATGTTGTTTCCATGCGACCACTTTTATTGAAAACCACCAGACAAAACTTATGAACAAGGGAAGCGAAAACACTGATTATTTTGCCCACGAAACCGCGGTGATAGATCATGGATGCAAAATAGGGAAAGGCACGAAGATCTGGCATTTTTCACACATTATGCCCGGTTGTGATATTGGAGAGAACTGCAGCTTTGGTCAAAACGTGGTGGTGTCGCCAGGCGTGAAACTGGGAAACAATATCAAGGTACAAAACAATGTTTCCATCTATACGGGGGTGGTCTGCGAGGACAATGTCTTTTTGGGGCCGTCGATGGTGTTCACCAACATCGTGAATCCCCGCAGCGCAGTGGTGCGCCGCGACAAGTATGTCGAGACCCTGGTGCGCAAGGGTGCCACCATCGGGGCCAATGCCACCGTCGTTTGTGGCATCGAGATAGGGGCATATGCCTTCATCGGCGCCGGTGCCGTTGTCATCAGGGATGTCCTCCCCTATGAGCTTGTCGTGGGGAACCCGGCCAAACACATTGGCTGGATGAGTGAATATGGACACCGGCTGCACTTCGATGCAGAAGGCCTCGCCATATGCCCCGAAAGCAAAGAAAAGTACCGCAAAGAGAGTGACAAGGTGGTGAAGCTGAGACACTGACCCAATGATCATCCGGATGGCACATGAGAGGAGATGACCCTTGGAAAAAAGTAATCGCATGAACACTATTTATGAAAAGCTGATCAACAAAGAAGCCACCTTGTCGGTGGTGGGTCTGGGTTATGTGGGTCTTCCCATCGCTCTGGCGTTTGCAAAGAAAATACGGGTGTTGGGGTTTGATATCAGGGAGGACCGTGTAGAGATGATGGGCAGGCATCAGGATCCCAACAGGGAGTTGGTGCCGGAGGATTTCAGGGACTGCGACATAGACTTCACCAGCCGGCCCGAAGACCTGGGGAAAGCTTCTTTTCATATCGTGGGTGTCCCCACCCCCATCGACCAACATAACCTCCCCGACCTTCGTCCCCTGCTGTCGGCAACAAAAAGCGTGGGAAAAGTTTTAAAACGGGGCGATTATGTGGTTTTCGAATCAACCGTTTATCCCGGGTGTACCGAAGAAGACTGCATCCCTATCCTTGAAAGGGAGTCGGGGTTGAAGGCAGGAAAAGACTTTAAAGCAGGTTATTCTCCTGAAAGGATCAACCCGGGCGACAAGGTGAACACCCTTTCCACGATTACCAAGGTGGTTTCGGGGACCGACGATGAAGCGCTGGACAATATTGCCAGAACCTATGAACTCATCATCAAGGCAGGAGTATACCGGGCCCCTTCCATCAAGGTGGCTGAAGCCGCCAAGATCATAGAAAACACCCAGAGGGATGTGAACATCGCCCTGATGAACGAACTGTCCATCATTTTTAACCGCATGGACATCAACACGTACGACGTGCTGAGGGCCGCAGGCACCAAATGGAACTTCCTGCAGTTCTACCCGGGCCTGGTCGGCGGTCATTGCATCGGTGTAGACCCATATTACCTTGTCTACAAATCAAAAGAATACAGGTACCATCCGCAGGTGATCAACTCGGGGCGTTTTGTCAATGACTCCATGGGCTTTTATGCCGCCAAGCAACTGGTAAAGAAACTGATCGCTGCAGGAAAGAACATACTGCAGACCAAGGTGCTGGTCATGGGCATAACCTTTAAGGAAAATGTGAGCGACATTCGCAACTCCAGGGTCTCTGACCTGGTGAGTGAACTCAAAAGTTACGGCGTATCCGTGGATGTAACGGACCCGTATGCCGACAGCGGAGAAGTGGAAGAGGAATATGGATACCCGCTGGTGGAATCAGCCGGCAAAAATTACGATGCGGTGGTCGTGGCTGTTAATCATGCGCCCTATCAGGATCTTACAGAAGAGGACTTTAAAGAGAAGTTGAAAGACAGGGGCAGGGGGATCCTGATCGACATCAAAGGGATCTATCGCAGCAAGATCAAAGAAATTACATACTGGAGCTTTTAAATCCTTTATTTCGATATCATGGCAAACAAAATAATCGTCACCGGCGGCACCGGTTATATCGGGTCACATACCGTGATCGAATTACAAAAGAGCGGGTTCGAGCCATTGATCATCGACGACCTGTCAAACTCAAGCCCGAAAATCGTTGACCTGATCACACGCATCACCGGTGTCAAGCCTGTATTTGAAAAGGTTGACCTTTGCGACCTGCCCATGTTGCAAAAATTTTTTAAAGAGCATCATGGCATTGCCGGCGTAATCCATTTTGCAGCCTTTAAAGCGGTGGGTGAATCGGTCACCCAGCCATTACAATACTATCACAATAACCTGGTTGGCCTTTTAAACCTGCTCGTATGCATGGCATCGTATGATACCGCCAACATCGTGTTTTCATCTTCCTGCACTGTTTACGGTCAGCCTGATCAATTGCCCGTTACGGAGAGGGCCCCCGTAAAACAGGCCATGTCGCCTTATGGCAACACCAAACAGATCTCAGAAGAGATCATCCATGATACGGCACAAAAATCCAGTCTGAAGGGGATCTCATTGCGTTACTTCAATCCCATTGGTGCCCATGAGAGCGGGCTGATCGGCGAGTTGCCCATCGGGGTGCCCGACAACCTGGTGCCTTACATCACCCAGACCGCGATAGGCAAGCGTGACAAGCTGACTGTATTTGGCAATGATTACAACACCCCTGATGGCACCTGTATCCGTGATTACATCCATGTATGTGACCTGGCAAAGGCCCATGTGGTGGCTGTGAAACGCCTTGTCGATGGGGAGAATGAAAAGCCCCATGAAATATTTAACCTGGGTACCGGCACAGGATACAGCGTGCTTGAGGCCATCAGGACTTTTGAAAAGACCACAGGGGTGAAGCTGAACTGGGCGTTTAGCGACAGAAGGCCCGGTGATGTGGAACAGGTATGGGCCGACACCACCCTGGCCAACATCAAGCTGGGCTGGAAAGCAGAGAAAGGCCTGAAAGAGATGATGGCCAGTGCATGGGAGTGGGAGAAAAACATGGCTGCGGGGATTTTACAATCATAAATTAACAAAAGATGCAAAACATTTTGATCACCGGCGGGGCCGGGTTCATAGGGTCACATGTGGTACGCCTGTTTGTGAAAACGTATCCGGGCAGCACCATTGTCAACATTGACAATCTGACCTATGCAGGCAACCTGTTAAACCTGAAAGATGTTGAGCAGGAAAGCAACTACCGGTTCATAAAGGGTGATATTGCAGACAGGGACCAGGTATTCCCGCTGTTTGAAAAATATGGGTTCGATACTGTTTTGCACCTCGCAGCCGAGTCGCACGTCGACAGGTCTATTGCCAACCCCATGGCTTTTGTCCACACCAATGTGCTGGGCACGGTCAACCTGCTGAATGCTACCCGGCACTTATGGAAAGGCCAATACCAGGGCAAGCGGTTTTACCATGTCAGCACCGATGAGGTATACGGTTCCCTCGGCGAAGAAGGCCTGTTTACTGAAACGACAGCTTACGATCCAAGGAGTCCGTATTCGGCGTCCAAAGCTTCGAGCGATCATTTTGTCAGGGCATACCATCACACCTACGGCCTGCCCGTGGTGATCTCAAACTGCTCCAACAACTACGGCCCCAACCAGTTTCCCGAAAAGCTAATCCCTTTGTTTATCAACAACATCATCCACAAAAAGCCGCTTCCCGTTTACGGCAAAGGTGAAAACGTGCGCGACTGGCTGTATGTGGAAGAGCATGCCGAGGCCCTCGACCTGGTGCTGCGCAAAGGAAAGGTTGGGGAGACCTACAACATCGGCGGACATAACGAGTGGAAGAACATCGACCTGGTCCGCCTGCTGTGCAAGATCATGGACAAGAAGCTGGGGCGGGCACCCGGCACATCCGAAGGGCTTGTCACTTATGTCAGGGACAGGGCCGGACACGACCTGCGGTACGCCATTGACGCTTCAAAGCTGCAAAATGAACTGGGATGGAAGCCTTCGCTCAAATTCGAAGAAGGCCTTGACAAAACCGCCGACTGGTACTTGTCGAACGAGGAGTGGCTCAGGCAGGTCACCTCAGGCGATTATCTGCATTACTACCGCGAGCAGTATCAGGACCGTTGAGCAGTGTTGCCGGCCATGTTGGAAAAGCCGGCATATTGTCAGCCCCTGACCACCAGTATGGTGATATAGGTTACATAAAGCAAGAGGAACAGCGCCCCATGCCAGCGACGCAGGGTTTTCCTGCCGGAAACCATCAGCAGTACCCAGAGTAGCATCACAGCCGCCAGTCCGGCAAAAATATCGAAGTTCAGTGCTTTGTTAAACGGCAAGGGTTTGATCACTGCACTGGTGCCCAGCACGAAGAACACATTGAAAATGTTGGACCCCAAAACATTCCCTATCACGATGCCGGCATTTCTTTTAAGGGCTGCTGCCATGCATGCAGCCAGTTCGGGCAGGGAAGTTCCCAGGGCAACGATTGTAAGGCTGATCACCGCTTCGCTCATTCCCAGTATGGATGCAATATCAACGGCTCCCTGCACGATCCAGCGCCCCCCGGCTACCAGGGCCAACATCCCGGCGAGCGTCATCACCAGCGACAGCCACAGGGGGCGTTCCCTGATGGTTTCCCTTACTGCGGCCCCCTTCTCCCTGGCTACGCCAAAGGCATAAACCATAAACAAAAAGAAAAACAACATCAGGATCATAC
The DNA here is from genome assembly GCA_007125585.1 of Bacteroidales bacterium. Classification (GTDB taxonomy): domain Bacteria; phylum Bacteroidota; class Bacteroidia; order Bacteroidales; family UBA7960; genus PUPG01. Next base: position 12,510 of record SLCY01000089.1, on the reverse strand, counting down.
CATCGCTGCGATAGATCATGGAGCGGCTGATGCCGTTGAGAAAAACGTCATTCGCCAAAACCCCGACAACCGCGGCTCCCAGGAAGGCGAAGGGGATCTCCTTCCAAAGGGTGTTTTTGGCCACCGTAAGCGGAAAAATCAAAGCGGAGACCCCCAATATCAGGAATATGTTGGAGATATTACTGCCCAGCACGTTGCCCAGGGCCACATCTGCCGCACCTTTGAAACTGGCAACAAGGTTCACCACCAGTTCAGGCGCCGAAGTGCCCAGTGCCACGATCGTCATGCCTATCACTAAATATGATATATGGTATCGTCTGGCAATGGACGCTGCACCATCTACCAGCCAGTTGGCGCCATACACCAACAGGGCAAAACCGGCAAAAAACAATATAATGGTGAGCAGTGTCATATTGAAAGCAGCGTCATGCACTTTGTGTTTCAACATCTCCGCTCACCTTCCTTACAAGGCCTTGAAGGACTTTTCCGGGACCTGCCTCGATGAAGAGGGTGGCTCCGTCGGCGATCATGTTTTGCATGATCTCGGTCCAGCGAACAGGTGATGTGAGCTGGTCGATCAGGTTTTTGCGGATTGTTTCGGGATCGCTCACTGGTTTGGCATCCACATTCTGGTAGACGGGGCAGATGGGTGCATTCAGGGAGGCCTGGTTAATGGCTTCCGCCAGTTCGAGCCGGGCGGGTTCCATCAGGGGTGAGTGAAAGGCGCCCCCCACTTTCAGGGGCATGGCCCGCCTGGCACCGGCTTCTTTCAACTGTTCACAGGCCATGATAATGCCCGCTTCGCTGCCGGAGATCACCACCTGGCCGGGACTATTGTAATTGGCCGGCACAACCACTTCGCTGATCCCTTCCAGGACACCCTCAACAACATCATCATCCAGGCCAATGATGGCAGCCATGGTGGAAGGCTCCTTTTCACATGCCTTTTGCATTGCCTGCGCCCGCTTTGATACCAGCACCAGGCCATCTTCGAAGGTCAGCGCCTGTGCTGCCACCAGGGCGGAAAATTCGCCCAGCGAATGGCCTGCCACCATGTCGGGCAGGAAATCTTTACCCAGGCTTTGTGTCAGGATCACAGAATGCAGAAAAATGGCCGGCTGGGTAACCTTTGTCTGCCGAAGGTCTTCATCGGTTGCCGAAAACATCAGGTCGGTGATACGAAAACCCAATATCTCATTGGCCTTCTCAAACATGTTCCTGGCATCAGCCGAACTGTCATACAAATCTTTACCCATGCCCACGAACTGTGCTCCCTGTCCGGGAAAAACATATGCTCTCTTCATCGTTATTGACTTTTGGTGAATGAAATATCTGGATAAAGCTCAAAGGTAATTATTTTAGACATTCAAACCGATGGGCCCCTTAAGCACTCCATAGCAGTAACACCGGCAATGGCAGCAACTTCAACATGCCGCCCTCGCTTGCCAGTGGGAAAAACCATACGCCAGGGACTTTGCAGCTATCTGAAAGCCGGCATCAATGTCAGTAATGGAAAAGGGTTGGTGTCATTGCCAGGATGTCAATCCAGGGGATTCGTCACGCCGCCGATAAACAGCAATGTGTTTGTGGTGCGCTCTCTGATGGCAAAAACAAATGGCTGATCAACATAAAACCTCGGCGGCCGGTCAGGGTCATAACTGGTAACCTCAATGCCAACGGTGGTCACAGCTGCTGCTTCGGTACCTTCTTCACCCACTTCGACAAAGGTGTTCTGCTTTACGAAGGACACAAAAATATCCTGGTCAGAAATTCCCGAAAGGTCCGCAACATAGGGGTCAAAGGCATCCGTCATTCCCATGTTTTGCAACGGCTCGTTCAGTTCTTTCTCGTACTCAAAACTGAATTTTGGCATCATCACCGTGGTTTCTGCAAATACGTCCTGTTCATCCAATGACGTGGTGAGGTGGCTCCAGGTACCGGAGGAGAAGTCATGGAAAAAATCATGCAGGGATCCGTCCGGGACTATAACCACCATGGAAAAATTTGACTGTCCGTAGGGCATTTCAACCGCACGGTAATTGTCCCCTGCATAAACTTTGGCGCCCACATTGCCTGTCATGGTCGGGACTTCGACGGATGTGCCGTCATCAAAGTGGAATGGATGGTCTTTCGTTTCCGATTCATCGAACTGATAGGTCCAGTCCCCCTTGAAGTAAAGTGCATTCATCAAAAACATCACCGTTAGGGGTGATATTTTATCGATGACATGCGGGATCTTTCCGTTGGTGTTATCGCTGGCCCACTTGTTGATGACATCGACCGACGCGGGCAGGTTAAAGTCCAGTTCCTCCACATGGGCACCGAACTCTTTGTCCATGGTATTCAGAAAAGGCGGTTTCACCTCGAAGTCAAGACGGTAAAAAATGGCGTTGGCCAGGGTCAGGGTCACCTTCGGGTCGACTGTCAGCAGCTGGCTTACCAGGCTTTTGTAAATCTCATTGATCTCAGTCATGTCCAGGTTGCCCGGATATCCGAGCATATCCCTTACCTGTGTATAGGTGTTGCCTTCGCAGCCGTTGAGCAGCATGGTAAGGGCTGCACTGGCACTCAGGGGGGAGAGCATCAGGTTGCCATCTTCGTTCACAGCTGTTTTTGTGAACAGGTCGATGCCAAAATTGTTGTTGTTGCCGATCACTTCTTTCCCACCGGCGGGAAGTTCAATCTGTTTGGGGACCAGTTCGCCAAAAGGCCCGGCTGCTTCTTTATCACAGCCAATGGAAGCCGTCAGGAAAAAAGTGCAAAACAGCAGGGGCAAAAGCTTTGTCATGACAGGGATATTTTGTTTTTTCAGTAAATAATGACTAACAAAAACCTTGCCAAAATATATAATCTTGTTAAATATGTGTTGTTTTTTATGGCAGTTCATGCTTGTCAGGCAGGCGGGTTGCGGTCATCCATCATCACAGGCCCGTCCGGCGGTTAAAGCCAGCGTTCAGCCATGGTCATAAAGGGGGGCTTGTGCGACAGATCAATGCAGGTTCGAGCCAATGAGGTGGATGAACTCCGCCCTGGTCTTGTCGGTAAGGAATGCGCCGGTGAAATCGCTGGTGGTTGTGACGGAGTTCTGTTTTTGGATCCCCCGCATCATCATGCAGTAGTGATGTGCTTCGATCACCACCGCCACCCCCAAGGGTTTCAGGGTCTCCTGGATACACTCTTTGATCTGCGTTGTCAGACGCTCCTGCACTTGCAGGCGACGGGCATAGGCATCCACCACGCGGGGTATCTTGCTCAGCCCGACAATATAGTCCCTGGGAATATATGCTACATGGGCCTTGCCTACAAATGGCAGCATGTGGTGTTCACACAGGGAATATATTTCAATGTCTTTCACGATGACCATTTGCTTGTAATCCTCCCTGAACCTGGCTGATTTTAAAATCTCCGCCGGATCCAAATCATAGCCATGGGTGAGGAACTGCATCGCCTTGGCCACCCGTTCGGGGGTTTTGTCCAGACCTTCCCGCGAAGGATCCTCTCCCACCAAAGACAGAACCTTACGGTAATGATCTGCCAGTTCGTTGATCTTTTGTGGGTTGTATTGATCTATTTTCTCATAGTCATCCATCTTGTTCTCGATGACCATGTCGCGGTTTATTTCTGATGTCATTGCTCTATGGGTTTTTCGGGACTGATGCCCTTCAGGTTTGTCGGGGGCTGCGCCCTCCTGTGGATAATGAGTCTATTGGTTTGTGGCTTTAACGGTTTATGGGTTTGGTCCGAAGTGTTCCACAAAGTTTTTCTCTGTTTCGACCAGTTTCACACAATACAGCCTGGCTCCTTCTTTTCTGATGGGTGTCTCCAGTTGCTCCCAGATGCCAATGGCCAGGTTTTCTGTAGAAGCAAGGCGGTCTTTCATAAAATCAACTTCCAGGTTGATGTTTTTGTGGTCCAGTTTTTCGATCACAAAGGTACCAATAATCCGGCTCAAGTTTTTAAGGTTCATCACAAAGCCTGTTTCCGGGTCCACCTCACCATCCACCGTGACAAACAGTGTATAGTTGTGCCCGTGCCAACGCGGATTGGAACATTTACCGAACACTTCCAGGTTTTTCCTGTCGTCCCACTCCGGTCTGAACAGGCGGTGAGCCGCATTGAATGTCTCTCGCCGTGTAATTCGCATAAGCGGAAAGATGATCAATTGTTTTGTAAAGATACGTCAAAAAATAAACTGTATCTTGTTAACTGACTGAAACTGCTTGCAACATAAAACGCTTTTCTCTGTAAACGTAAACAACCCTGCGCTTAAAAGGTTTATCCATTAAGATGGTGTTGAACGGTGCTGAGGGTATTGTGTTCGTGGCACGTTGGTTCTGAAGCAGAAAAAATTATGTAAACTTGCAGCTTAAACAAACCAGGATGTCCACGCAGTTAATGATCAGGGTGCTTCTACATCACGGATGGCTTAGTCTACGGCGGGCCCACTATTTTGGGCGCAGTATGGGCATCAAGTTGCTGATGTTCTTTGCAGGCCTTATTTTTATCTGGTACCTTTATATGGTGGGCATGATGCTTCCGGGAGTACTCCAATCTGTATTTCCATGGAAGCCCCCCCACGAAGCTTTCTTTTCACTGCTGGTATACATCTATATTGCCGACCTGGCCATGCGCCTGTTGGTCCAGAAAGTGCCCAGGCAACTGGTGCGGGCATACCTTCCCCTGCCTGTATCACGCAAAACCCTGGCAAGTTACATACTGATCCGGTCGTGGTTCAGCCTGTTCAACTTTTACCTGTTCGCACTGCTGGTCCCATTGTTTATCCGGACGTTGCTCCTGCCTTTTTCTGCAACCGCCTTTTGGTCGGCACTTCTGGGTTGCTTCCTTATGGGAGGGGTCAACCATGCGCTGGTCATGTGGATCAAAACCTGGCCATCCGGAAAGATTGTAACCATTGCAGCGGCAATACTTATTGCAACAGCAGGGGTTTTGGGAGGCGTCGTGTACCCGGGACAGTTCATGGACTTCTCAGCCAGCATCGGCGACGGGTTCATTGCTTCCGATCCGGTTGTGTTCATGCTTCCGCTCATGGCAATCGCCATGTTGCAGTGGATATCGAAAAAAGGACTGTTGATATCTTTTTATGACTGGGGCGGGGCCTTTTCTTCCACAGGACCTGCCGGCAGCACACGACTAGAAAAACGCTTTGCCAAAGTACCTGTCCACGGACCGTTTTGGGAGCTGGAATGGAAGCTGATCACACGAAACAGGCGTACTTCAGCCGGGGTCAGGCAATGGCCATTGGTGATCATTGGTGTACCGGCCATCCTGTATTTCGCTCCGGGCGAAAGCATTGCCCAGTACATGGTTATGATGGTCATGATCGCCGGGGGATACGGATTTTACCACCTGCAATATTCCTTCTCCTGGGAGAGCCGGTTCTTTGACATGATCGCCAGCAGAAACATCGACGTGTACACCTTCATCCTGTCAAAATACTATTTCTATTGCCTTCTTGGGTTGCTCCAGGTCATACCGATGCTTGCGCTGCTTGCCCTCGCAAGGCCCGAAATGGTTTTTCCAATGGCCGGCATGTATTTTTATGTCACCGGACCTGTTTTTGCCTTTTTGTTAAACACCGGTGTGGGCAACAGCACCCGGATCGATCCCAACAAAAAGGCATCCTTTAATCTGGAAGGTACCAGTGGCACATTGTTCCTCACCATATTTGCAACCATGTTCTCCATCATCTTTTTGATGACAATCGCTTATTTCCTGCCATTACCCATAGAAACCGGCATGTCGCTGTTGACAGGGCTCACCGGACTGGTCTTTATCATGCTGCACCGGCAATGGATACAGGCCACTGCCGCTAAGTTCAATCGCAAAAAATACCATAACCTCAACAAATACAGGGAAAAACAATGACTGCCATACGTATTGAGCAACTCGAAAAAAAATACGGGGAACAATTTACCCTTGACATCAATGAGCTATTCTTTGATGCAGGCAGCCTGACAGGCATCGTGGGCAACAACGGCGCCGGGAAAACCACCTTTTTCCGGTTGCTGTTGGACCTGGTACAACCTACGAGGGGGCGTGTCATAACAGGCCGGCAATCTGTGGCTGGCAGCAACCACTGGAAATCATTTACAGGCAGTTACCTGGATGAAGGGTTTCTGATCGACTTCCTCACACCGGAAGAATACTTCTATTTTACCGGCAGGCTTTACGGCCTGCACGCCATGACGGTAGATGAAAAAATCAGCAAATATAGCCGCTTTATGGGTGGAGAGGTCGTCGGGCAGAAAAAATACATCAGGAACCTTTCTTCCGGGAACAAGCAAAAGGTGGGCATAGTGGCAGCCATGATGGTGCAACCCCGGCTTCTGATCCTGGATGAACCATTCAACTATCTGGATCCCAGTTCACAAATATTCATGAAGCGCCTGTTGAGAGAAGACAACGAAGCCCGTAAGACGACCATGCTCATCTCCAGCCATAATCTCAACCACCTTGCCGAGATATGCACCCGTATCATACTGCTGGAAAAGGGAAGGATCATCAAAGACTTGTCCCTTCCCGGCGACGATCTGAGAGACGTGGAACGTTATTTTTCAATGCAGGCGGATTGAGTCTTTGTGGATCGGACATACTGGTGAGCAGCTGACACATCAGGCCATCCGGCAACTTAGCCGCGTATTTAGCGCATTCCGGGGGTTTCCTGGCCCGGCATTTTTCTAGATGGCCGGGGCCTGCAGTGCATTCACAAGCATCGCATCCACTTCCGGATCGCTCGGTTTTGGCGGCCGCTGGTCATAGATGTTCCCGTCGCGACCAATGATGTAAAAAGTGGGTATCCAGCGTACATTATACAAAATGGGGACACCCCTTTCCCTTCCCGGGGTGCGCATATGCACACCGGTGATATCGTGCTGTTCAACGGCATTCCGCCATGCTTCCGCATCGGTATCTATGGAAACATACATGAACACCAGGTCATCTTCACCTGCCAGGCGTTCTTTCAACTCTGCAGCCGGGGGGACCTCCCGCATGCAGGGGCCGCACCACGAGGCCCAGAACTTCAGGTACACCACTTTCCCACGATAATCGCTCAAAGACACCTCATTGCCCCTGATGTCGGTCATGGTAAATCCTGGTGCCGGACTGCCGGCTGCAAAAGAGCGTATCCTGTCATAAGCTTCCGAGAGGCTCTCTTTGTATGCCTCCACCGGGCTGTGCTCCATGAAATGATCGTACAGGTCCAGCGCCATATCCAGGTCGCCGGCGTTCATCTCCCTGCTAACCGACAGCGCCTGGATATAATATTTTTTCCGGCCGGTCAAATAGGTTTCCGCCAGGGTGTAGTTGATCGCATGCTGCGATTTGTCGCCGGCAAAGACATGACCCATTTCTTCCCGCTGATGATTTAGGTATGAAAGTAAAAAGCCGACATAATCAATGTTTATCAGCCGGTCATCATGAAGGCCGATGCCTTCTTCCAGAAAGTCATAATACCCTTCGGGCAGTACGGGGGGGTCATCCAGCTGGTTTAACCGCTGGTGATGGTCAGGATAGTTCATGAGGGTCCTGTACTTTTCGCTCAAAACCTGTGTTTCAAAATAAAGTAAAAAAGCTTCGCCCAGTGTCTGTCTCCCGGCATAGGCATTGATGAATGCAAGCCTGTGGGAGGCGATGCTGTCGGCAAATTCAATAATTTCATGGGGATCAAGGACCCTGGCCCTTTCATTGGCCAACCTCCGGGCAATGTCGGGCTCCATCTCGCGGTGGTAGTCAACCAGAAAATTGTTTTCGTCACTGCCCCGGCCTGAAAACCGGATGCTTTCGTGCAGGTGTAAAGCATCACCTTCGAGGTGCAGCGAATAGCCTGGTTCCAGGAAGACAGGAACACTGGTCCCGGCAGTCGTCAGGGTCGCCATTACCGGCTCCTGCAGCTTGAATGTCTGGTCAAAGGCATCATGGTGATCAAGCATCAGGGCGACCACCTTGCGGTCGTTGTTGATATAATCCCTGAAAAAACTGAGTTCGACCGTGCCATCCGGTGTGTTCTCAAGAACGCCGGATATATCAAAAGATTGATCAACAGGGATCGGGGCACACGACAGCATGCCTGATAACAGAAAAAGGAAAAACAGATTACGCATAGGAGGTTGTGGTTTAGTTCGTCAGAGACTTATTGTTTGTCAAGCGCAGCCAGCAAGACCACATCTATGTTTTCATGGCTCGGGCGTGGCGGCCTGCTGTTTATGATGTTTCCATCCCGCCCGATGAGATAAAAGGTGGGGACACCCTGGAGGTTATAGCTGGCAGGCACTTCGTGGTTGAAGCCCGCCACGTTCAGGTGTACGCCCTGGATGTCGTGCTGATTGACGGTCCTTCGCCAGGCAGCCTCATCCGTGTCAACGGAAATATAAAGGAACACAAGATCGTCGTGATCCGAGAAACGCTCTTTCAGTTCACGGGCATACGGTACCTGCTGCATGCAAGGGCCGCACCAGCTGGCCCAGAAATCAAGGTAAACAACCTTGCCCAAAAAATCATCAAGAGACACTTCTTCACCGTCAATATCTTTCAGGGTAAAGCCCGGTGCCGGGTTGCCCGGGGCAAGCCTGGAAACATTTTCGTATTCACGTTGTACGATCGCCCGGTACCTCTCAGATGTGACAACATTCATAAAGTCTTCATGATATTCAACCGCCTTTTCAAAAGCCTCAAAACGCAGCATGCTTACCACCGCATGTGCCAGGGCAACCTCACGCGCATCGCCTGTAAGGATTTCACCCGCAATGTTATACCTGGAAACCATGTAGTCCTGGTCATTGTATCCATCCTCCGGGACATTCTCTTCCATGTAATGATGGAGATAAATGTTCAGGAAGTTAACATACGCAGATGATCCCGGATTCACATCCTTAAACAGGCCGGGTTCATCCAGGAAGTCATGGTAGCCGTCAGGCATTACCGGGACTTCTCCTTCAGGGTGAAACTGGGCCCTGATAAACGGATACTCCATCAGGTGGTTGTACTTTTCAAAACGCATGTTGCTGCGCATCAGGGAAACAAAAGATGGATCCAGCTCTTCGTAGCGGGGATCATACCTCATGTATTGTTGCTTTTCATCATAAACCATCTCCACATAAGAAACAAAAGGACCGGGATCCAGTTCCAGGGCTTTGTTCATCAATGTCATCTGCCCGTATTTCCTTTCAACATCCATGTTATAGGACAACAAGAAGCTGCTTTCCAATGATCTGTCGCCGGTAACCGCCGGCAACACATCCGGGTCTTCCGCATCAAAGGCAATGTGTAATGTGGCGCCCGGCTCCAGGTACATGGTTATGGTACGACGAGGGATTCGCAAATGCACAAAGTGAGGATCGCTCATGGGTATCAATGCCTCAAAACTGTCATTTTCATCCAGGATGGCTTCCGTCTGATGTGTTGCATTCGTAATATGGTCAGTGTAGTAAAAAACTTCTACCTTGTTACCGGTTGGGTTTTCCACCTGGCCAGTCAGCTGAACCGATTCGGCTTCAGGCTGTCCGCAGCCCATCAGCAGGCTGCCGATAAAGAACAAGCATATCTTTTTCATGCGCTGTGTGTTTAAGTACTTTTGGCTAATCATCTCCCTGTATGTTTTTCCTGTTTGCCACTTTGGAGGTGGATGATGCAGGTCGTCCGTGGCAAACCGCGTATGCATGCGATTGTGTGAAACAATCATGCCAAGGTGTCTCACAACCCTCGTCATGAGTGTTTCATACTGTAAAGTAACGTATTTTTCACGAAAATCAGATAATTTTGCCCGGATTATTTGAAAATGTCAATGGGGGTACAGAACATTTATGATTTTCGGTCAGAATAGCGGACCAGCATGGCATAAAAAATAATGAAGAGGGTAACAAACACGCTGACCACGGCAGCGGGCAGGGCCACTCTCGCATCGTCAGAAAAGAATGTAAAGGCCGCCACAGCCGCAAAGGCACTGCTTTTAATGACCATCATCAGGGTGCTGCTGATGATAAAACCACGGTCTCTGCCCATTTTGATCATTGCATAGTGGTAAACAGAGCCCATGATAAACATGGCAAAAAAGACAACCCCGGAGATCTTCAATACCGACATTGGTTCATCAAAGAAAACAGGGGCGCTCATCCCGACAATCGGGACGATGACAAGAAAGAAACCCCATTTGATCACTGTGTTTCGTATACTTTCAACTTTTGGCAGAATACGCGGATGCCGCAAAATACGGCTGATTATCAAGGGGGTCAATATGAGCTGTGCCATGATCTGAAAGATCTTTACAGGGTTGATCAGCGCCTGTCCAAGAAAAACCAGGAGGATGGCCGGGGTCAGCAGCATGGCCAGCAGATGCAGGCCGAACACCCCGGTCACTGCGAAGTTGTTATCGCCATTGATCAGGGCAGAAAACGGGACCACAGAAGGGCCGGGGGGAGCAGCAGCGACCAGTACCAGCCCGACATAAAAAGAGAAATATGCATCCTGGAAAAAAAGCCAGGACAGGCTGATGATAACCACACCGAAAAGGCCGAAGTTCAACAGGGCCGAAATGGCAAACGGGATCAGCGCATTTTTCAGCGGGATCCAACTGCGAAAAGAAAAACCAGTGGTGGAAAACACCATGACCAATGCAAGGGTCCAGATGGATATTTCCGCCAGGGGCTGTGTGCGTTCCCCCAGAATAAAACCCACCACCAGGGCAAGGACCAACACAAAATCACGATGGTTGATCACCTGTAAAAACTGTTTCATCGGCTATGGCTAAAAGGACAAGCATGTCCCGTTTTTCATTTCACTGGTTTTGCCTTATCTTTGTTTGATCGTCCGGGGAACAAATTTAACAAATCGGTAAAACCACAGCCTTCCATGCATGTTTTTTTTGCCAATGATATTTCTCACGATCTTGTTCTTTTGAGCGAGGAGGAGTCATACCACTGTGCAAAGGTGCTGCGCATCCGTGCCGGGCAGGAGGTGTTGGTCACAGATGGCCGGGGTTGTATGTGCCGGGCCATCATTGAAACTTCACATCCCGGGAGTTCCGCATTGCGCATCACAATGCGAAACGAAGGATATGAGAAGCGCCCTTTTCATCTGCACATGGCAGTTGCCCCAACGAAAAAAACAGACCGTTTTGAATGGTTTCTCGAAAAAGCCACCGAATGCGGCATTGATGAGGTTACCCCTGTATACGGCGATTATAGTGAACGACGTGTTTTAAAGCCGCAGCGGCTGGAGAAGGTCCTGGTTTCCGCCATGAAGCAATCAATGCGTGCATGCCTGCCAAAACTCAATCCCCCGGCAGACCTGGGTGCATTCCTGCAAAAGCCAAAGCCACAACTTGCCTTCATTGCCCACTGTGGCAAGGGTGCGAAACAAAGCATCGGGGATATCTACCAGGCCGGCAAGGACGTTTTGCTGGTGATAGGCCCAGAAGGTGACTTTTCTGAAGAAGAACTGGAAATGGCTGCCACCAATGGTTTTCAGGCAATAAGCATGGGGCCGCACCGTTTAAGGACAGAGACCGCAGCACTGGCACTCTGTGTGCAGGCGAATACGATGAATGGGTTGCTGTAATCAATTAGCTAATGTGCCAATGTGCTGATTTTAAACAAAAACCATCGATAACACTTTGAACCATATGATGAACCGTAAACTGATCGTAACGATTGTACTATGCATACTGGCTGTGGGGTCATCAACCGCTCAGTATCACCAGATCGCCACACTGAAATACCGCGGGGGCGGCGACTGGTATTCCAACCCCACCGCACTGCCCAACCTGGTACGTTTCACCAATGAACATGCAGGTACAACCATCAGCCAGCAGATCGGCACCGTAGAGGTGGGCAGCTCACAGCTTTTCAACTATCCCTTTGTTTACATGACCGGACATGGCAATGTGGTCTTCTCCGCACAAGAGGCCGAAAACCTGCGCAATTACCTCATTGGTGGCGGGTTTTTGCATGTGGACGACAACTTTGGCCTGGATCCCTACTTTCGCAGGGAGATCCAAAAGGTATTCCCTGAAAAAGAGCTGGTCGAATTGCCCCATAACCATCCCATATATCATCAAACCTATTCATTCCCGGAAGGGCCACCCAAGATCCACGAACATGACGGAAAGCCGCCCCAGGGTTTTGGCATTTTCCACGAAGGGCAACTGGTGTTGTTCTATACCTATGAAGTTGACCTTGGCAACGGCTGGGAAGATCAGTCAGTGCACGGCAATCCGGAAGAGATAAGGCTCAAGGCGCTGCGAATGGGGGCAAACATTCTGCAATACGTCTTTAACCGGCAGGAAGATGACGGGGTGTTATGATGTGCTGATGTGCTGATGTGCTAATGTGCTGATGTGCTGATGTGCTGATGTGCTAATGTGCTGATGTGCTGATGTGCTGATGTGCTGATGTGCTGATGTGCTGATGTGCTGATGTGCTAATGTGCTGATGTGCTGATGTGCTGATGTGCTGATGTGCTAATTTTAATGTGCTGATGTGCTAATGTGCTGAT
>SLCY01000066.1 GCA_007125585.1 Bacteroidales bacterium | reverse complement strand
GTTAAGGTTAAGGTTAAGGTTAAGGTTAAGGTTAAGGTTAAGGTTAAGGTTAAGGTTAAGGTTAAGGTTAAGGTTAAGGTTAAGGTTAAGGTTAAGGTTAAAGTTAAGATCAAGATTAAAATTTGGGTTAAGGGCATTGTTTGACCTGTTAACCGGAATATGCTTCCCGGTCAGATCACCTTGGCCTCATTTTGCAGAAGGGTTATCAACTGTTCCGGGTTGTCCGGGTCGATGAACTTGCATTCAGGCCTTGGCTGCGGGGGCTCGAATTCCATGATCCCGGTCAAGGGCTCAACTTGGGTGGCTTCAACAAGTTGTATGGGCTTTTTCCGGGCCATCATGATGCCTCTCATGGCGGCGATCCGGGGCTCCTTGGCGATCCCTTTCTGAACAATGCCAACGAAAGGTACCGGTACGGCAAGCGTCTCTTTTCCGCCATCCAGTTCACGTGTCACTTCTGCCCTGCCGTCTGTAACATCCAGGTGTGATATCCCCGATACGGATGGATAACCGAGAAACTCAGCCAGCATGCCGCCCACGCTGGAACCATTGTAGTCGCTCGATTCGATGCCACACAATATGATATCGAACGATCCGGCTTTAACAACTTCCGCCAGTTGTCTCGCAACCTGATAGGCATCCAGCGCTTCAACGTCGACCCTGTATCCATCATCGGCGCCAATGGCCAATGCCTTGCGAATGGTTTGCTCAGTGGAGACAGGCCCTACATGGGCAACAGAAACCTTCGATACACCTGACGATGCGTTATCTTTCAACTCGAGCGCCCGGGTAAGGGACAACTCATCCCACGGATTGATAACCCATTGAATGCCTGTTGTATCGAGCCTGGTGTTTTTCTCAGAAAACTTTACCTTGGTTGTGGTGTCAGGGACGTGTGAGATACAAACTAAAATGTTCATGGATAAAAGATTGGATTGTGTTTTGTGGCAAACGCAACATTTTACCTTGTTTTAAAGAATGAAGCTGCCTGGTCATTAGAATAAATACGCGATTACAAATATATACTACAATTTTTAATTGACACGCGGACGATTGAAAAAACAGGGCATATCCTGTAGCTTAAAGAATGGTCAATCACAGGGATTTTGCAGGGTTATTTTTTTTGCGGACCCATTATTTTGTCCCTCTCAACGATGTCGTCGAAGCATTCTCCCTGACAGGTAAAACAACTCTGGATAAGGGTTTCGCTGATGCCCATGGTAGAATAGCCGCCATCATGAAAAAGGTTTTGCATGGTCACCCTGCGGGTAAGGTCTGAGAACATCATGATGCAATAATTGGCACAATCTTCTGAAGAGGCATTGCCAAGGGGCGACATACACTGGGCATAGGCGTAAAAACTTTTGAAACCGCCAACACCTGTCCCGGCCGTGGTGACCGTGGGAGATTGGGATATGGTGTTTATCCTGACCTTTCTCTTTCTTCCGTAGTGATAGCCAAAACTCCTGCATATGGACTCCAGCATGGCTTTTGCCTGGGCCATGTCGCTGTAAGTGGAAAAGGTGCGCTGGGCAGCGATATAGCTCAGGGCGATCACTGAACCCCATTCGTTGATCACATCCATCTTATAGGCAACCTGTAAGAGCTTGTGCAGGGAAATGGCTGAAACGTCCATGGTTTTCATCATATAATTGTAGTCCAGATCCGTATACCGCAACCCCTTTCTGACATTCGGCGACATGCCTACCGAGTGAAGCAGGAAGTCAATATTGCCGCCGAGGATACTTCTGCTTTCCTGGTACAGGTGCTCAATATCGTCCACCTGCGTTACATCCGCAGAAATGACTTCACTGCCGGTTTCTTTTCCAAGGGTAAAAATATCACCTTTTCTCAATGCTATCGGTGCATTGGAGAGCACAAAGCTGGCTCCCTGTTCATGCGCTTTTTCAGCCACCTTCCATGCGATGGAGTTGGAATCAAGGGCACCGAGTATGATCCCCTTCTTCCCTTTCAACAGATTTTTTGTCATATAAACTTATTTAGATAGTTTGTTGTCTTTGTTAAAGATAAGTTCTTTTGCGGTTTCTACCATGTATTTTGTTGGTTTTTTCCCGCCCAGCATCTTTGCCACTTCCTCAATACGTTGATCCTGATCCAGCATTTTCAGTCGGGTCCGGGTTTCCCCGTTTTCAACCTGTTTATATACAAGGAGGTGTGTATTGGCTTTTGAGGCAATCTGCGGCAGGTGTGTTATGGCAACCACCTGCATGTTTTTTGACATTTGATGAAGGATGTTGGCTACCCTGGTCGTGGTCTCACCGGATATCCCGGTATCGATCTCATCAAAAATGATGGTAGGAAGCAATCTCTTTTGCGAAATCATGCTTTTTATGCTCAGCATGACCCTGGAAAGTTCGCCACCAGAGGCCACCCTGGAGATCTCCTGCATCTCACCACCAACGTTGGCATTAAACATGAAACACAGTTTGTCCAGGCCATTCATTGTGAGTGACCCTGTTTTTTCTTGCTGTATGGAGAAGCGCGCACCGGGCATGCCGAGGTTTTTCAACATGGCAAGAATTTCCTTCTGAATGGCGGGAATGGCTTTCTTTCGCAGCGAGGAGATATCAGAAGCCAGTCGATACAAGTCTTTTTCAAGGTTGCTGATCTCCTCCTGCATCCTTGAAATATTTTCTTCCATAGATATGGTCGCATTGATCTTCTCCTGGAAATCATCCCTGATGCCGGACAATTCTTCAACACTGCCTGCATGATGCTTCATCAACAGTTTGTTGATCTCATCCAGTTTCATTTCCAATGTTGCTACGTGCTGGGGGTTGTGCACAATCTTGTCTTTTATCTGGACGGCATCTGCAACAACATCCTTGGTCTCTATCGCCACTGATTCCAGCCGTTGGCATAATTCCTGGTACTTGTTGCCAAATCGTTCCAGTGGCTTGATCAGGGAGATGACCCCGTTCATGGCATCCAGCAGGTTGTGGTCTGACCCCTCCAGCATGAACAGTGATTTTTCAAGGTTATAAAGAATCTCTTCAGCATGTTTTAATACTCCGAGTTCTTCCTCCATCTCCTTGAACCCCTCCGGGTTGAGCCCTGCTTTATCCAGTTCATTAACCTGGTATTGATAGTAGTCAAGGTCGGCCCTTGCCGTACGTTCGGCTTCAACAGCAGCCAGCAGGTCTTTCTTCTGTTGCTGGTACTGTTTAAATAAGGTGCGATAATTTTCTATGCCTTCGATGTTTTTTGCATAAGCATCAACGACAACGAATTGAAAAGCTGAACTGCTGACCATCAGGCTTTGATGCTGCGAGTGGATATCGATCAATCTTTCCGCTATTGCTTTCATTGCCGGCAAGGTCACTGGTGTGTCGTTGATGAAAGCCCTCGATTTGCCATTGGGGGTAATTTCGCGGCGAAAAAAACTTATGGTTTCGTAATCAAGGTCATGGAAGTCAAAAAGTGATTGTGCATCAATGTATTCCAGGTTGAAGGTGCCTTCAATGATGCATTTCCGGGATTTGTTATTGAGCACCTTGGTATCGGCCCGTTCACCCAGTATAAGGGAAAGGGCCCCGAGCAAAATGGATTTGCCGGCACCCGTTTCTCCTGTGATGGCGGTGAGCCCCTCGTTGAATTCTGTGTCCAGCTTATGAATCAACGCATAATTCTCTATCAGCAGATGTTTCAGCATACCGGCAGCAAAATAGGATGATATGCAAAGATAGCAAACTTTGCGTTGCTTAATTTGCGTCTGCTATTCTGCGGTATTTAGCGCTGTTTGAAGGGTCAATTTCGGAAAGAATGTCGATGGCTTTGTTTTGTTCCATGGCAGGCGCCCCCGAGAAAAGGTTTACCAGTTCATCGCTTTTGGTCGTCATTACGATCTGCATGAGCAGAATTCCCGGGCGTTCCCTGTGTGCCCTCTGGAGCATTTCAAGAGACTCCAGCACCTGTGAACGGCCCAGGTCAATATTGTCTGTCATGGTGTCAAACCCCTGGCGATGGTACCGGTACATTGCCTCGCGTATTTGTCTGTACCTGTTGTTCCGAATGTTTTCTATCAGCCAGTACCTGTTGCGTTGGCTTTCGAAGGACTTCCAGCCCCTCTCGGAGGCATTCTGGGCCTGGTTGACGATTCTTTGTGCCTGCTCAAAATAAGGGTTGCCGGCCATAGGTGCAAAGGTATCAAAGTCAAACCCCAAAATGATGTAAACATAGTAAGCAATAACAGAAGTCAGGTTTGACATGAAAGCGTTGTCAGCATACTCCAGTGGTTCATGCTCCCTGTAGCGAAACTCAAAATCACGGTCCCGGTGATTGAAAACCGGTGAATTATAGGCTGTGTTGTATATCGGACGGCGCGATTGCACCTGTATGGTGCCGCGGTACTCATCTCCGCCTGTGCGCTCTTCAATGGTGATCTGTATGGAGGCTTCTATCCTTTCGCGGGTCTCAAACTGGAATGGTGTCCAGTTTGTCTGGTTGATAAACTCACGAAGCTCTGAACGCAATGTTTGCATCATCTGGCGCTCTGTCTCAGACATCCCCGGTGTTGAGATCGAAACCTGGCAATTCAGCTCCTGTCCTACAGAAAGCGATATGCAGGCCAGTTTAAGTAAAAATAAAGAGAATATTTTTCCGATCATATGTTCATGTGTTTTGCAAGTGTATCAACAATATCGACAGCTACTTGTTCCTTGCCCTTAAGAGGATAACGAACAACATTGCCATTATTGTCCAAAATGGTAATTTTGTTGGTGTCGTGCGTAAATCCTGCACCTGTGTCATTCAGGGAGTTTAACACGATAAAATCAAGCTTTTTGGATTCCAGCTTTTTGATGGCGTTTTTTTCTTCATTGTCCGTTTCCAGGGCAAAGCCTGCCAATACCTGTGATTGCTTCGCAGCACCCATTGCACCCAGAATGTCTTCGGTCGGAACAAGGGTGAGTTGCAGTTTTTCCGGTTCGCCTTCTTTTTTTATCTTCAGCGACCGGCTTGTTTCCGGCTTGTAATCAGCAACAGCGGCCGCCATGATGGCAGCATCCGCCGCAGGGAAAAATTTCATGCAGGCATCAAACATCTCTTCGGCAGTGGACACCCTTGTCAGCTGTACCCTCCCGTCTGCAGTCAGATGGGTTGGACCGGATACAAGATTTACCATGGCACCCCTTGACGCCAGCTCCCTGGCAATGGCATAACCCATTAAACCGGAAGAATGGTTGCCAATATACCTTACCGGGTCGATGTTTTCCCTGGTAGGGCCCGCCGTCACCAGGATGTGCTTGCCGTCCAGGGTCTTTTTCCCTCCCCCGAGATAAGTATTGACGACACGGAATATCTCATCAGGCTCCTCCATTCTGCCACGGCCCTCATAGCCACAGGCCAGGTAACCCTCTGCGGGTTCAATAATATAAATCCCCTGATCCCTCAAAACTCCTATATTATGCTGAACGGCGAAATGGTCGAGCATTTTGCAATTCATGGCCGGCGCAACAAAAACCTGCCTGTTGAAAGCCAGCAATGAGGTCGACAGGGCATCATCTGCGATGCCGTTGGCCAACTTGCCGATGATATTGGCGGTGGCAGGGGCCACAACGAATACATCACCCCAGTCGGCTAAAGCCACATGCTCTGTTGAATAGTCATTCTGCGAGCCGAAAACCTCATCGTACACCTTGTTTTCAGACAAAGACTCGAGCGTTACCCGGCTGATAAATTCAAAAGCATTGGAGGTGCCAACAACCTTTACCCCGGCACCAGCCTTTTTAAACAGCCTGATGAGGAAGGCGGCCTTATAAGCAGCAATGCCACCTGAAATACCCAGTATGATCTTTTTTCCTTCCAAAATGCTGAGAATACTAAAAGCCGCAATCCTGCGGAAACCAAACCCCTGCTTTTGCAAACTTCTTTTTCAGGAATTATTGATCATTACTTTTCCGTGTCTGGAATCCTGTAATATACATTGTCCTTCAGGAATTCAGTAATGGCTGTCAGGCTTGGTTTGGGCAATTGCTCATAGTGTTTGGCAATTTCGATCTGCTCACGGTTTTCAAAAACCTCTTCCAGGTTATCGGTTGAACTGGTAAACTCTTCCAGCTTGCTGTTCAACTCCTCTTTAACCTCCTGGCCGATCTGGTTGGCCCTCTTGGAAATAATGACGACCGACTGGTAAAGGTTTTCTGTGTCTTTGTCCAGTTGCCGCAGGTCACGTGTTACTGTTGTAGTTTCTGTTTTCAATTTTTTATGGTTCATTTTGTTGCTGATGTTTTTTCCGTGTATTCATCGCCTTGTTCCCGAGCATCTCTCTCCTGAAAACGTGCAATCACCTCCTGCGCCCGTTCTTTCATACTGATAGCATCGGGCAGATAATCACTTTCAGGATAGCGCTGCACAAAGTCATTGTAAGAAGAGATCACTTCTTCATAACGTTCTTCCTGACGTTGTGGTATGCTGTTGTAAGCAAATTCATAATAGGCCTTTATGGTAAGGTACATCGCCTCTTCCCTGAATTCAGTATCCGGATAATCCTTTATCAGCGTCTTAAATGTCGTTGCAGCAGCCAGATAATCCGAGATGTTGTAATACATTTGACCCTTTTTGAACCATTTTTTTTCCAGCTTAAAGCGCAACTCATCTATCAGTTCATTGGCATCCTGAACCCTGTCGCTCTCCGGATAACGGTTAATAAAATTCTGTAACTCCCTGATCGCCTGCCTGGTGTTTGTCTGGTCAAGTGAATACCTCGGCGATTCCAGATATTGACAATAGGCACTCAAAAACAGGAATTCTTCAGCATGTTCACTTTGAGGAAAAGCGTTGACAAACGACTTTAAGTAATGGCTTGCCAGGGTGTACTCGCGATTATGAAAATGGGCCAATGCAAAGTAGTAATTTATCGTCTTGGCTTCAGCTGTGCCACGATAGATAGGGATCACATCCGCCAACAATGTGATGGCACGTCCATAATCGCCGTCTTCATAATATTCAATGGCCTTCTCGTACTTCAGCTGGAAATCATCGCTTTTGAGAAGACGCTGGTACTGGCCGCACGAATGAATGACTAGGAGAAACAACACTAACCCCGCCAACCTGGTTGCACTATGTATTTTTTGCATGAATGAATCAGCCTTTCTGAAAAACGATTGTTTGAAACAAATAGAACATGCTGGTAAATAAACGGCAAAGATAAGCATTTTTGCGGCTTACAACTCCAAAAAAAACCTAAATGAATGCTTTATGCTGACTTAAGCTCTATTCCGCCAAACAATAAGAAGCCTTTGATGATGAGGGTTTTATCTGCATCCTTTTTGGCACCGGTCTCTGGCTGGAAACGCTTGTCTGACAGTCCCGCAAAAATTGTGGTTGCCTCCGGGCGCACTGTCCAGTCGTCCGGGACATAAATATCGCAGCCTCCGAATATACAGGAAACGTGCAGTACATTCTCTTCATGGGCAAGGACAGATTTGCTGAAATGTATATCGGCCCCGCCGAAGATACAAACCACCTCGCCCCCGCGAAATTGTTCTGACTGAACCCGGCGACTTCCCCCACTGAAAATGTGAACGACATCAAGATCGCGTCCTGTGTCTGTCACTTCTTTATCCCTTTTCTCCCTGTATCTTTTTTTTTTACGAAAATGCCGGGGAAACAAAAGGAAAATGCCTGCAATGATAAAAATCAAAGGGATGGCAGCCATAATGATCTCCCGGAGGCTGACAGAGAACACATCCCGCGCCAGGAAAATCCCTCCAATGATTAAAAGTGTCAGGCCTGTGCCCCGGTTGCCTTCAGAAACCAAAAAGAACACCCCCAGCACGATGAGTATCATCTGCCACGAAACAATATAGGATGGTATCTCAAAAGGGACCTTTACACCGGCCAGGCGCAACAAAAGCAGGGCGCCCATGGCGATAAACAAGAAGCCAATCAGGATTCTTAACGAACGGGTTGAGTTCATAATGGAAAGATTTGGTTGATGGATACGAACGTGTTTACTTCAGGGTCGTAACACTCAAGGTTTGCAATCAATGGTTGATCTATGCACAAAAATAGTATTTTTATTCATTCGTACAGCACCAGCATTAAACATACGGCCAACGGTTTTGTTAAGATTAATACGATGCATTGAAGCGGATGATATTGCTGGGAGAATCAGTTTCCGCAGTCATTTGCGCCAGTCCGGGTGATCTCCCGGTATCTGCGTCGAATAATGAGACAATGTCAAACACAGATGGCTGCCGGGGAGATAATGGCCCGGTGGCACCATTGATACAAAAAACCATCATGGACTCAAGCAAAATACAGAATTTCACGCTCACAAATATTTTGTTGCTGATTGTTTTGCTGCTGGCCGGGCCGGTGATTGCCCAGCAGGGAACCATCCGCGGCCGTGTGTATGATGAAAAGACCAATGAGGGGCTACCGTTTGTGAATCTGGTCATTGAAGGTACCAATATTGGCAGCACCACTGATTTGGAAGGCAACTTCCTGTTCACTGGTGTAAAGCCCGGATTTGTGCGTTTGCGGGTATCCTCTGTGGGGTATGACACAAGGTTGAGTCCGGAATTCATGGTTACCAACACGCGTACCGCCAATATTGACATAGGATTGCAGGAAAAGAGCCTGGAGCTGGATGTTGTAGAGGTATTGGTATCACAATTTGAACGCAGTGAAGAAAGTCCGGTTTCGCTGCGTCGTTTGGGCATCAGAGAGATAGAACGCAGCCCGGGCAGCAACAGGGATATTTCCAAGGTGATACAGGGTTTGCCTGGTGTTGCCTTCACGCCTGCTTTTCGCAATGATGTGATTGTCAGGGGGGGAGGACCTTTTGAAAACAGCTTCTTCCTTGATGGGGTGGAGATCCCGAATATCAATCATTTTGCCACCCAGGGAGCCAGCGGAGGACCTGTAGGCATTATCAATACCGATTTTATCCGGGAAGTGGAGATGTATTCCGGTGCTTTTCCCGCCAACCGAGGCGATGCCATGAGTTCTGTGTTTGAGTTCAGGCAAATTAATGGAAACAGTGACAAGCTCAGTTTTCAGACGACCGTTGGCGCCAGCGACCTTGCTGTCACCGCCGATGGCCCGCTTGGACCCAACACCACCTTTATCGCCTCAGCAAGAAGATCCTATCTGCAGTTCGTGTTCAGTGTGGTGGGCCTGCCCTTCCTGCCCACCTACAACGGCTTTCAATTCAAGACCAATACCAGGGTCAGTGACAACTCAACCCTGACGGTCACCGGCATTGGTGCCATTGACCTCTTTGACCTGAACCTGGATGCCAACGAAACAGAGGAACAGCGATTCATCCTGGATTTCCTGCCGGTTAATGAACAGTGGAACTATGCCCTGGGCGCAGTTTACCGGCGTTTTAAAACCAACGGGACAGAAACATTTGTCCTCAGCAGGAACATGCTCCGCAACATGGCATACAAACACCCCAACAATATCGACTCGCTGCCCCGCACTCTCGATTATACTTCCGATGAAATAGAAAACAAGTTCAGGTATGAACGCTCCCTTCCCTTGGGTGATTACCAGCTGAATATCGGCGGCGGCGGAGAATATGCAAGGTATAAAAACCAAACTTTTCAAGAAATATTTTTTAACAATCAGATCGACACATTAAACTATCAAACTGATCTGGAACTGTTTAAATGGAGCCTTTTTGGACAAATCACCCGTCGCCTGCTTGATGAACGCCTTTCGCTGTCACTGGGTTTGCGCAGTGATGCCAACAGCTACTCGTCACAAATGACGAATCTTCTTGATCAGCTGTCACCAAGGTTTTCCGCATCCTATAAAGTACGCGACGGTCTCTACCTGAACTTTAATACCGGAAGATATTACCAGCTTCCCGCCTATACAACCATGGGGTTTCGAAACAATGCAAATGTTCTCGTAAACAAGGAGAACGGGTTGTCCTATATTTCGTCCGACCATCTTGTCGCAGGCATTGAATTGTTGCCCGACCGCAACAGTAAGCTATCGTTGGAAGGCTTTTATAAACTGTACAACAGTTATCCCTTTTCGGTAAATGATTCTGTTGCCCTGGGAAGCCTTTCGGCCGACTTTGGCGTGGTGGGTAATGAAGAAGTGGTTTCCACCGGCGAAGGAAGGGCGTATGGTGCAGAGTTGTTTTACCGCAACCAGGACCTTGGGAAGTGGAACATCATACTGTCTTATACCCTTGTCCGAAGCGAGTTCAAAGATATTCGTTCAGAATTTATTTCTTCTGCCTGGGACAACAGGCACATCGTGAACATTACAGGCCTGAGGGATCTGCCCAACAACTGGGAAGTGGGTTTCAAGTGGCGCTACAGCGGCGGGTCCCCCTATACGCCTTATGACCGCGAACTGTCAAGCCGCGTCGATGCCTGGAACTTGCAAGGCATGGCCTACCTCGATTATTCGCGGTTCAACAGTGAGAGGCTTGCCGGATTTCACCAGCTGGACGTGAGGGTTGACAAACAGTTTTTCCTGAACAATTTTTCCCTTATGCTTTACCTGGATGTCCAAAATGTGTATAACTTTAAAGCATCGCAGCCGCCAAATTTTATTCTTGAAGAGGACGACAGTGGAAACCCGGTCATCATGGATGAAGACGGCGTAAAGCGTTACCGCCTGAAAGAACTGGAGAATAATATCGGCAGTGTTTTGCCAAGTGTAGGCATTATTTTTATCTTTTGATGACTAAACCATTTTAAAAAGTAAAAAATGTTTCCCAAGCAAAAGATTTCCTTCACGGCACTATTTTTTTTCGCATTTTTCATGATGGCGGCTTCTTTTGCCGGGAATGACGGACAGCGACGCTGGCGGCAAGACAAAGACCCTGCTCCGGAGGTCGCAGAAGAATTGGTCACCACGCTCGATGTTGGCGGATTTCCGCTTGAGATGCTGTTCACAAAAGGCAGTGAACACAACCATCCGCTGATGGCTATCTGGGTGGAAGACATGGACAGCAACTACATCCAGACCTTATATGTTGCCGAGAGTATAGGCAAGGGGGTTTTTAAACACGGGGACCCCTCTTCCGGCCGATGGATGCCCGGCCCTTTGCGTCGTCCCGCGGCCCTGCCCTATTGGGGGCACCAAAGGGGAATAAAAGCCGGCGACGGCTACTATATCCCCACCATGGAAGATCCTGTGCCGGATGCCATTACGGGCCCCACACCCAAAGGCAACTTCATCCTGAAGTCCCAAACCCCAGGCAAAGACCTGCGGCAGCTCAGGCTGTTGTTTGAGATCAACCAGTCGTGGGACTGGAATGAATACTGGACAAACGATAAGTTTCCCGGCGATGAACACTATATGACCTCAAGCCAGCCGGCCCTTGTTTATGAGGCCATCATTGACCTTGATGAGGACCAAAAAGAATATGTACTGCAACCCATCGGGCACAGCCACTGGTCAGGACAGAATGGCAACCTCTACGAAGACCTTGGCACCATTACCACCGCACTCGAAATCACTGGGTCCGTCAAAGTCAGAATTCCCGGACAATGATTCCATATCCGGACCGGGAACGGCCCTTCCCTTTCCCCAAAAAACCCTTTCTGCAACTGGCACCTGCCTGTCTGGGTGCAAGCTGCAAGGGATATGCCGTGCAGGTGAATGCAACCCTTGTAGGGACATTATCAACGGTATGTGATGATCTGGCAAAAAAACTTAAAATCCATACCTTTGGTGAAAATTGTTTTCATGAAGTCCATCATTACAAAAGAGATCCTGGAAAAGACCATCCGGTTGCGACACTCCCTGCATCGTTATCCTGAGCTTTCGGGCCATGAACGTGACACCGCAGCCAGGATAAAAAGCTTTCTTACAGAACAGAAGCCAGACCAGGTGATAGAAGGCCTCGGAGGATATGGTATTGCCGCCGTGTTTGACTCCGGAAAGGAAGGCCCCGTGGTATTGTTGCGATGCGACCTGGATGGGTTGCCGATCGAGGAAGTGAATACCTTCCCATACCGCAGCCAGCATCAGGGGGTATCGCACAAATGTGGTCATGACGGACACATGGCCATACTGGCCGGCCTTTCAA
Organism: Bacteroidales bacterium; assembly: GCA_007125585.1. Taxonomy (GTDB): domain Bacteria; phylum Bacteroidota; class Bacteroidia; order Bacteroidales; family UBA7960; genus PUPG01. Next base: position 7,141 of record SLCY01000066.1, on the reverse strand, counting down.
TGATATTGCGTGATCACAAGCCGGGCAGGGGCCGGCTCGTATTGCTTTTTCAGCCTGAAGAGGAGACCGGACAGGGGGCTGCAAAAGTGATCAACGATACAAAATTCCGGCAGATCAGGCCAGACTATGCTTTTGCGCTTCACAACCTCCCGGGATTCAGCAAAAATACGGTCATTATGAAAGAGGGACCTTTTGCTGCTGCTTCCAGGGGGCTGATCGCGCAATTGCAAGGGAGGTCGTCCCATGCCGCACATCCCGAACAGGGTGCCAGCCCGGTGCATATGATGTGTGAGCTGATAAACGAACTGATGAAGGTCCCGCAAAACACCGGACTGTTCAGGGATTTTGCCTTGCTGACCATCATTCATGCCCGCCTGGGAGAGGTAGCTTTTGGTACCAATCCTGGGAAAGCCTTGGTGATGGCCACCTTGCGCACCTTCCTCAATGACGACATGAAAATCCTGGACGAACAAGCCCGTGCCGTGGCCCTGTCGCTTGCAAAAAAACATGGCATTGAAATAAACACCAGTTATGCTGAAGAATTTCCCGCCACTGTCAATCACCCCCGGGCGAGCGGTATTGTGAAAAATGCCATCGAAAGGTCGCATGCTGCGTCCTTGATGATCAACGAGCCATTTCGCTGGTCAGAGGATTTTGGCCATTTCACCGGCCTGACGCAAGGGGCACTGTTTGGCCTTGGCGCCGGGGAAAAGCATCCCAGCCTGCATAACCATGACTACGATTTTCCGGATGAGATCATTGAAACAGGAATCGCAATGTTTTATCATATCGCAGATCAACTGCTAAATTTACATAAAAATGTTTAATGCTTCTTTCATAGAGATCAGCCGCAAAGCATACAGGAACAATATCCGGTATCTGAAGCGGATCATCGGCAAGGATGTAATCTTTTCATCGGTGGTCAAGGGGAATGCCTATGGGCATGGGGTAGAAAACATTGTACCACTGGCCGAAGAAGCCGGGATCAATCATTTCTCTGTTTTTTCTGCAAAAGAGGCCAATGACGTCCTGAAGGTGATGTCGCCCGCAAGCCAGCTCATGATCATGGGGTTTTTGGATGATTCAGAGATCGAGTGGGCCATCCAAAACGACATAGAATTCTTTGTCTTCGATGCCGGGCGGCTCGAAAAGGCTTTAGAAACAGCAAAGATGACCAGGAAAAAAGCACGCATACATATTGAGGTGGAGACGGGCTTCAACAGGACCGGGTTTGTATACGAAAATCTTGATGAACTGGTAAAATACCTGAAGCGGGAGCGGGAACATTATATCTTTCAGGGTCTGTGTACACATTACGCTGGTGCGGAGAGCCTTTCAAACTATTTGCGCATAAAGAACCAGATCACGCTATTCAGGAAGTTTAGCCGCTATTTTGGCCGCCACGATCTCCATCCTGTCCTATACCATACGGCCTGTTCGGCCGCCGCCCTTATCTATCCCGGCACCATCATGAACATGGTACGTTTTGGGATAGCCCAGTACGGCTTCTGGCCCAGTCCGGAAACCCACATGTTTCGTTTCCGGAAGGACACCAGGGATACCAACCCGTTGCGCAGAATGCTCTCGTGGAAGTCAAAGGTGATGGTTGTTAAAAATGTGGAAGCCGGCAGCTTTGTTGGCTATGGCAGCTCTTACCTTGCAAACAAAAAAATGAAGATCGCCATCATCCCGGTAGGATATGCCAACGGTTTCAGCCGTGCCTTAAGCAATACCGGCAGGGTGCTGATCAGGGGACGAAGGGTGCCGGTGATCGGGACAGTGACCATGAACACAATGACAGTGAACGTGACCGATATCCCGGGTGTGGAACGGGGCGATGAGGTGGTGATCATCGGTAAGCAAAAACGTTTGAGCATCAGTATCTCCTCTTTCTGCGAAATGAGCGAACAGCTGAACTACCAACTGCTGACCCGGCTGCCGGCAGATATCCCTCGGTTTATTGTCGCCTGAAACAAGGAACAACTGAAGGGTCGAAATGCAAAAATGAACACACGGAAAGTCCGGAGAAAGTACCACCATTTGTTAATCGAAAAAAAAAGACAACCATGAACCCCTTGAAAAGTTTCGCCAGTGACAACAATGCCCCGGTGCATGAGGCTGTCTTTCGTGCCATGAAAGAAGCCAATTCCGGCGATGCCATCGGTTATGGCGACGACATCCACACCATGGCGGCAGAACAACAAATTAAAGAACTGCTGGGCCGTGACGCCAGTGTATGGTTCATGCTCACCGGGACAGGGGCCAATGTTGCCGGACTGGCCCATATCACACGTCCTTATCATGCCATCATTTGTTCAGACAAAGCACACCTTGAAAATGATGAATGCGGGGCACCCGAAAAGATGACAGGGTGTAAACTCATCAGGCTGCCTTCCGGTGATGGCAAGATAAATGCCAGTCAGATATATCCCCTCCTGGATTCAATAGGTTTTCCGCACCACGCGCAACCCCGGGTGATATCGATCACCCAGGCGACCGAATTGGGTACGGTCTATCAATTGGATGAAATAAAGAAAATTGCCAGTTTCGCTCGCGAACACGGCCTGTATCTTCACATGGACGGTGCCCGGATTGCCAATGCTGCCGCCAGCCTGGACGTCCCCCTTGCCGAGATGACAAAGCATGCCGGCGTCGACCTGCTGTCTTTCGGTGGCACGAAAAATGGCGCAATGGCAGCAGAAGCATTGATCTTTTTTAACAAGGAGCTGTCGGAAGGATTTGAATATACCCGCAAACAATCGATGCAACTGATGTCCAAAATGCGCTATGTCAGCGCACAGTTCAGCGCCTTGTTCTCCGGGGATCTGTGGCTTGAAAACGCGCGTCATGCAAATAAAATGGCAAGAATACTTGCCGGTGAAATAAAACAGATCCGGTCAGTGACCATCACTCAAAAAGTGGAGACCAATGCGGTGTTCGTCACCCTGCCGGCCAAAGCAATTGAAAAACTGCAGCGCAAGTACTTTTTTTACATCTGGGACGCCCGCAATCACGAAGTGCGGTGGATGACGGCCTACAATACCACCGAAAAGGATATTGACGACTTTGTATCAGCCATCAAAGAGGCTGCCGGGGAATGAAAAATGAACGATCGCCCCTTGCTTTACCGGGGTTTTAATGCCTTGAGATACCGATCTTTACCGTGAATATCCTTTTTGACGGCTACATGTTCAAACCCGCACTGTCTGACCACCTCAATGCTCTCCGCACCCATCGCTTCATTGATCTCAAAATACAGCTGACCGCCAGGCCGCAGCCACTGGATTGACAAATAAGATATGGCGCGGTAATAAAGCAGGGGATCGTCATCGGGCACAAACAATGCAGACGATGGCTCGTGGTCCAGCACATTGCCTGCCATCCCCCCCTTTTCCGACTCCCTGACATACGGCGGATTGCTGACCACACAATCCAGTGAACCACCGACCACCCTGTTAGCTCCGGCAGACAGGATATTGCAAATAAAAAAATCAATAAACACCTTGTTTATCATTGCATTACGCCTTGCCACCTGAACTATTTTTTCATTGATGTCACAAGCCTTTATTTCATGGCCCCTCAATCGTGAAGCCAATGCAATGGCAATACAACCACTCCCTGTACCAATATCCAATATCGTTGGCCTGGACTTCATTCCCTGGTTGCTCTCACCAGCCCCCTCCCCTTTTCTTTCTGTCATGCCCTGAATGAGCCATAATACCAACCCTTCAGTTTCCGGCCTGGGAATCAGTATATCTGGCTGAACATATATGGGATGATCAAGGAATTCACAAACCCCAGTAACATATTGAACGGGTTCTCCCCTGTTTAATCGTTGCTGCGCCTTTTTCAAACGGATGATGTCCGACTCTTGCAACCGTTGTCCCGGTTCCATGACACGCCGGTCAGCCGTTAACCCAAACAACCTGAAAAATATCTCATTGGCAATCGCAGCATGCTCCATGGGATCCGGCGGATCACCCAGGCCGCTTTTAAACCAATGGTATAGATCATGTGCTGTATTGCTCTTTATATTAAACATTTAAAACATTTTAGTCGATGTTAGCTTCTGACTGCAGGGTGTGGTGGTGCGCCGTGTCCCAAACCGGGGTTGTCATTGAAAGCGGATTATTCAAAATCAGGGTACAGAAGGTACTTTGATCTGATCTGTTTAAAATCTTTCAGGTCTTTCTGCCAGGTCTCCCTGATCTCGCAGGCGGTATACCCTTCAATGATTTGCTGACGAAGATTGCTGTTCCCTGCAAGGTTTTCCAGGAAGCTGTTGAAGAAGTCTTTTTTATCGGGGAAGTTCCGGAAAGCATCCAGGATGTAGTCAAGATTGATTTGATCCTTTTGTTTCAGTGCATCAGTTGGTTTGTAGCTAAGGTCCACGCCAAGGCATTCTTTGCCAAGCTGGGGCGGATTTGGTGAAGCAGTGATGCTTTGGGGTGTGAAACGGTAGGCATAGGATGAAGCGGGAAGCCTGGAATGGCCATACACCTGAAACGGCTTGTCTGTCCCCCTGCCTATGCTGATCACGGTCCCCTCAAAAAAACACAATGAGGGATAAAGGGATATCGACCGCATATTTGGCAAATTTGGCGAAGGGGGTATCGGCAGGGTATAGCGTGATAGATGCGTATAATTCTTGACGGTTACAATGTGTAGGTCACATTGTTTGTTGTGCTTCAACCATCCTTCGCCATTCACCATCATGGCATACTCACCAATGGTCATGCCGTGAACGACAGGAACGGGGTGTAAGCCAACAAAGGAGGAATACTCAGGCTCCAGGACCGGCCCGTCCACATAGTGTCCGTTTGGGTTGGGCCTGTCGAGGATTATCACGGGGAGATCCAATTGGGCGGCTTCCTCCATGATATAGGTCATGGTGGAGATATAGGTATAAAACCGAGCACCCACATCCTGAATATCAAACACGATAACATCGACATCGGACAGTTGTTCCTGTGTGGGCCTTCTGTTGGTTCCGTAAAGGCTGACCACGGGCAATCCCGTATCGGGGTCCCTTCCGCTCTCTACCATCTCACCAGCCGCCGAACGTCCCCTGAATCCATGCTCCGGGCTGAAGATCTTTACAACGTCTAAACCGCTTGACAGCAATGTATCGACCAGATGGACATCCCTGACCATGGAAGTGTGGTTGCCGGCTACCGCCACCCGCTTGCCTTTTAATTCAGGGAAATATTCTTCCGTTCGCCAGGCACCCGGAAGGATCTCCCGGTCCTTCCCGGACGTGGATTTATGCGAATGCCCATTTGCATTCTGAGAGAAGGCAAAAACAACAAACAACACACCCACATATATGTTTGCAAAGATGAACCGCATGATGGTTTCTTTAACCCAATGTGATCAATAGAGAGTCTATTCCGGGGTTTCGATCTTTAAGACCCCGTTTGTACATGCTTGTCTGCGTGATATGAAGACCTGACCAGGGGCGCACTTTCAACAAAGAGGAATCCTTTTTCCCTGGCGATGTTGCCATAACGGTCAAAATCATCTGGATGAACGTATTTTTGAACGGGAAGATTGTTGACCGCAGGTTGCAGGTACTGTCCAAGGGTGATCACCTGGCAGTTAACCCTTCTGAGGTCATCCATGGTTTCGAGGATCTCTTCCTCCTCCTCACCAAGGCCAAGCATGATGCCTGATTTGGTTCTGATGACGCTGTTTTTCGCAATATATTCCAGGACGCCAAGGCTTCTTTCGTAATTGGCATGGACACGTACTGCTTTGGTGAGCCTTTTGACTGTTTCCAGGTTATGGCTGATTACCTCTGGTGCCGCATCCATAACGGTTTTGATATCCTTTTCACGGCCTTTAAAATCGGGGATCAATGCTTCGATCGTGGTCCCGGGTGCTTTTTCCCGGATGGCAAAGATGGTCCTGGCCCAGTGGCCGGCCCCTCCGTCGGACAGGTCATCGCGGTCGACGCTGGTGATCACGCAATGTTTTACCCCCATCGATAGAATGGCTCGGGCTACTTCAGCAGGTTCGTTTTTGTCCGGCATGTGGGGCTTTCCCGTTTTTACATTGCAGAAACGGCAACTCCGGGTGCAGATGTCGCCCAGGATCATAAAAGTGGCTGTGCCCGAGCCCCAGCACTCACCCTTGTTCGGACATGCACCGCTTTCGCAAATGGTGTGCAGCCGGCCTGTTTCAAGCCTTCCCTTTATATGACGGTAATCATAGGCCCTGGTCAGCTGGGTGCGTAACCATTCGGGCTTGCGCAGATAGGTGGTTTTTGGTGAATCCAATGGCACGACAGATCATCCGTTTTTATCCGACAACTCTTCCAATTCAATGACAGCGTCTGAATAAGCCGGACAGATCTCCTGTGATCTGCATCCATGGAAAGCAACAGCGAACAATGCCAGTGTGAATAGCAAAACAACAATCCTGACTTTTATCATCTCTTGAACCGTTTAGATGGTTGAACCTATTTGTAAATGTTTGAAAACCGCACAAAAATAGTGCTTTTTATGGCATGAAAAAAGCCATTCCGAACATTTTACCGAAATGGCTTTTAAGTCTGCAAAATCATGTAGCTTGCTTTTAATTCCTTAAGAAAAACATGGGTTCGCCGCCGGCAGGCTTCAGTACCTCCAAAGCTCTCGCATAGCCTAAAATGTTATGGATGACTTGCCTATCAGGGAACCCCGGCTTATCAGTCCCGCCATCAGACAGGGATTGGCTTTCACCGGTGAAAGCCCCAACAGTTGCCTGCTCTTCGGAAATAACCCGGTTTTTCATTTGGCGCAAATACTTGATGATTTCGTTTTCGAGGGTATTGGATTGCTTCATAGGCAAAATTTTATTGTTGTGAAATTTCTTTTAAAACGGGAAGGGCCTGACGTTTATTTTGTCCTGCTGAAAAAAAGTTCGTTTACCTTGAGCTCGCCAAAGAGCATTGCAGCATTTGCCATTTATATGGTTTGACAATACACCATCCCCCTGTAAAGCATTAGCAAACACTCAGTGGACCGGCCCCGTGCGGCGGTGATCTTAAACTTTTAAACCTTTAAACCCTTCAACCTCTCTGACCTTTCGCCCTTTTGACAAATGATAAACATAAATAAACTAGCAACGACCGGGTGAAAGACCTTGAGAGGTTTTTCAT
>SLCY01000052.1 GCA_007125585.1 Bacteroidales bacterium | reverse complement strand
CATCTGAACCATTTCCAATGACAAACAAACGGTCATTATCATTCCAGTCAATTGACGATTCAGGTGTGTATGTGGTATTATAGATTCCTATTGCGGTTTCAGCGAATGACGGGGCGGTTGTATGCACACCCAGTGCGGTGGATTGGCTACCCGAAGCGATTGTATTTATTCCCATGGCTGTAGACAAATCTCCTGATGCTTGCGTTTCAAATCCAATAGCGGTCGAAGCCAATCCGGCAGCAGTGGTTTCGTGGCCCATGGCTGTGGAATGGTGGCCAGAGGCAGTTGTAGAGAGGCCGCTTGCAAAAGACCTTACACCGATTTGCCCTTTATCCCATTGATGGCCATCCACCTCGCCAACCCTGAAAGCAGCCTTGTCAGGGTACCACATCATGCGGGTGCCGCCTCCTTCGGCCGGAGGGTCGCCCGGATCAGAAGATTTGTATTCACCTTCAAAAAGCACATTGCCATCGCCTGTTGTTGTTCCAGCGGTGTGCAGCAGGGCTGTTGGCGTATCGGTGCCTAACCCGGTGTTGCCGCTTTTCATTACGGTCATGGCATTGCTGAGGCTCCCAGGTATACCATTTCCAATGACGAACAAACGGTCACTGTCATCCCAGGTATTTGCTGATTGAGCTGTGTATGTGGTGTTATAGCTTCCTAAAACGGTTTCAGCAAATGAGGGGGCGGTTGTATGCACGCCCATGGCGGTGGAATAGCTGCCATAGGCAGTTGTAGAGTAGCCGCTTGCGAAAGACCAATCCCCGATTTCTCCTTTATCCCATTGTTTGCCATTAACCTCGCCAACCCTGAAAGCAGCCTTGTCGGGGTACCACATCATGCGGGTGCCGGCGCCTCCAACAGGAGGATCGCCCGGCTCTGACATCTTGTGCTCACCCTCAAAAAGAACATTGCCATCACCTGTTGCTGCTCCATAGGTGTGCAGCAGGGCTGAAGGTGAAGATGTGCCGATACCCACATTTCCTTCATCACGGTAAATATTGTTGCCTGACTCACTCCATTTGGAAACCCCCTCAGGCGTTATCCAGCTTGCAACCCCATCGGCATCGCTGGTGAGCACTTTGCCCGCGCCGGGATCGCCCATTCTTATCCGCACCAACCCATCAATATCTAGCATTTGTGTGGGGTTTTGAGTGCCAATGCCTACATTGCCGGATTCTATAAACAACCCTTCATTTCCGCCAGGGACTCCTCCATATTGGAATAAGGGATCAGCGTTGCCCGGATTAAGTATTCCTGCGATCATCAGGTCTTTATTCACTTTGATCAGCCCCAATTCGCCACCTACAAGATCGTGTGCAATTGCAACCGGGTAGTCGTCATCAACAAAATATGCGTTGCCTGCAACCTGTAGTTTTTGTTCCGGGGTATCCACGCCAATACCCACATTGCCTGAGTTTATATACAGACCTTCAGAGCTTCCGGGCGTACCTCCGTATTGATAAACCCCGGTTGTATAATCTTTTCCGGCAATGATTTTGTCGCCCTCAATATCAAAAAGGCCTGTTTCACCTCCATAAAAATCCGGACCTAAGCCCAACAAATTTTCGGACCCACCAAAATGTCCCGCTCCGGCTTTCAACCCTGCATTGATATGAAGCTGGTGTTCAGGGTTGTCAACGCCTATGCCCACATTGCCCTCATCGTAATAGATGTTTGGTCCGCTTTGCAACCACGGATTGTCATCGCTGCTCCCGGCATGCAGTGCATACGGCACACTCAGAAACTGTGTAACCCCTGTGATGGAATAATCAGTTCCTCCAGCCGGGTCAGCCTCCGTTTTCAAAAAATATGGCCCCTCAGACCAGTTAATGTCATCAAAACTTCCCGTTTTCTCTTCTGCCTGTCCGATGATAAAAGTGATCAGACCGTGGGCATTGCTGGTCGGGGTGTGGGTTTCGGAATAGACCACTGTTCCGGTGGGGGAGCCTTGAAGAATGCTAATTTGTATCCCAATTTCGACATTGGTTACAAGTTCATTGCCCGTGTCGCGAATTACCGCCTGATGGGTAATACCCTGGGGGGACTGGGCCAAAAGCGTGGCAGACACCAAAACAAAAGCGATTGTGAGTATTGGATTTTTCATGATCATGTAGATTTAGTAATGATATTTATGAATGAATAGATCCTTTAATAGCAGACAGGACATGGTCTGTTGTTTTGCGTTCATCCTTTTATTTGCTTCTGCCTGACAAAGGTTGCCGGATCGGGGCTCCATCCGGTGCATTACAGGCTTTTCAATTATTGCCGTGACTTCTGCTGCAATGAATTCGCTGCAACGAGTCCCGGAATGTTCGTCCCGGCCATAAATATTAATTTGACCATGGATAACCGCAAGCAGCAGAATAATTTTTATCAAACATAGGCCATAAATATGCCCTTACCAAATTTCGAACATAGACAAAACATAGACATGTCATATTTTTTTTACCCAAAAATTTTTTGGATGTTGAATACAATGTTACAAGAGATCTTCTCTCGTTGAATAAGGCTCACACTGTTCAGGGGATGTCGTTGTCGATTATAGTCGAAGGCTGGAGTTGCAGACAATAAAGGGAAACCCCATCTTCGCGGTCTGGCGACCCGTAGGATGAAAGCTTGTTCGCAGGGTTCTGTCTGCTTTGTGCAGGTTGTCCTCTGCGGGCATTCCCGCAATGTGTTTTTTTTACAATCCCCGGGGGTGCGTGTCTTGTACGGACATGTCCTGCAATCTTGTTGAAGTGGCCTTACGGAACCATTGGTCTATATGCTGCAGGGTTGGATCATTTTGCCGGGTATCCCACTGTTTGTCCGAGAACGACCTGTTGCGAGGGGCGGAGTTTCATGACGTCATGCAGCCTGCTTCTGTCCACCAGTCCCCTGACCACCGTGGCAAGTCCTTCTGAGGCGCAAAACAGATATACATTCTGTGAAATGAAGCCCACGTCGGTGGCAGAATAAAAATCATGGTTCGCCGGTCCGGCGCCGGCCATGCGGTCATGATCGGCAACATAGATCAGGTTCAGGGGTGCTGTTTTGACAAAAGCCTGGCTTCCGGCGTGATCACGCAGGTCTTCATTTCCCAGTTTGATGAGGGCATGATGGTTTGGTTCGTAGACATACCATCCGCCGGGCATTATCAGGTACAGGTCAAACTGCTGCCAGTTCCTGGCCGACGGGGCAGTACGCCGGCCATCTTCCCGGTTCACCCCGAAAGCGGCCCACAACAGATTGGACAGGTCTTGCCGGCTGAGTTCCTCCGGACTGAAGCTCCTTATCGACTGCCTGTTGTCCAGTGCTTCCAAAAGCGGCATGCCGCCTTTCTTTTGAGGGGCGACAAGGGGGATGGTATCACCTTCCAGGGCAACCACATTGCCTGTAAACAGGAGGGCAGCAATCAATATGATGGGTGTTGTTTTTTGCATGATGACTTTGCTTTTGATGGATCAAAAACCTGTGAACGACGCCGGGATGCATGTTGAAAAAAGCAACCACGGGATATTATGAACGGCATACCAGGAAAAGATCCATGTTGTGTATGCTGCAAATGTACTTGAATTTTTTTCATCCGTCTGTGTGTAATTTCTTATGAACCGCCAATGGCAAAATTTTGATACACAATAGGATGATTATTGGGCGATGGAACGATAGAACGAAAGAGCGATGGAACGGTGATCTTTCTTTTTTGGCAGCTTTTTCATTGGATGGCAGCCAAAGAAAAAGTACAAGAAAAAAAACATGTATTTTTGTGATTGTTTTAAAACGCAATTCACCGCATATGGGAAGAAAAGACCGTGAAAAGAAAAAACGGCAACGCCTGAACAGGCTTCAGCAGAAGGAGCGGCGCAAGGCGTTGATCGGGAGTTTGAAGCCCCTGTTGTGGGCTTTCATTGCCTGGTTTGTACTCAACACCATTTTACACCTGCCCGGGATCAGGGATGCGGTCGAGGTTTTTTTCGTAAGCTTCACGACCCATTCGGCTTATTGGTTTGGCAAGGTGTTGTTTATGCCCATAGAGATGACCCAGGTGCCGTTTTTGTCGGTAAACGGTTTCAACATGCGGGTGGTCATGGAATGCACGGCCTATACCTTTTATCTTTTTGCTTTCGTGCTTGTCCTTTTTGCCCGCTGGCCGCTCCGGCACAAGCTGTCGAGCCTCGGCTTAATACTGCTGGGGATCTTCATCATCAACAACATGCGCTTCATCAGCATGGGCTATTTGGGCAGTTACCGGCCGGATCTGTTTGACCTGGTGCACGACATCGTGTGGAATGTGCTTTTCGGGTTCATGGTGTTTGGCCTTTGGGCATGGCGGGAGTTGACGGCCGGCAGGAAGGTGGTGGGTAAACAGGAACACGAACCTATGAAACCCGGGCCATGCTGAAAAAAGCCGCCATACTTGTTGCCAGTGTACTTGTCGTGAGCGCTTTGTGGTTTGCCGGGATGGAAATATTGTACAGCAGGTTGCTGGCCTTCTCTTCCAATGTGGTTCTCCATTTCGGGGGGAGGGAGTCGCGTGTTGCCGTTGAAAAACATGACGATGAGCATGTCTTTTTTGTCGACACCATCATTGAAGGCCGGCAGGCCCGTTTCCCGCAAAGAATACAAACATTGCTGTATCCTACCATCATGGTGATTGCCTGGCAGGTATTCGTTGCTTTCGCCCGGGGCTGGAAGCAGTCGCTGCGCTCCGGCAGATGGAACCTGGGTTTGTTTTTTGTCTTCCAGGTGTTGTTCTTGCTTCTGCTTACCGCATATCACTCCTCGGCAATCGCCAGCTTCATCTACGACATGCTGATGGAAAGCTTTTATGTGATCGCCGTGGTCATCATCATCATCGACAACATCCGCCACCCTTTGCTGTTCCTGCGCAGCAAAGCATCATAGCGACGTGCTTTTTGTTTCCCGGCGGCCGGGTTTATGGGCTTCCGGGCATTCGGCATCTCGGTATTGAGAAAAAATAAATATTACTTTTGCACCATGGAAACAGTCGTAAGCGGAATACGGTCAACGGGGCACCTCCACCTGGGGAATTACTTTGGTGCCATCAGGAATTTTTTGAAGATGCAGCACCAGCACCGTTGTTATTTCTTTATCGCCGATTATCATTCTTTGACCACGCACCCTAAGCCTGGCGACCTTCACCGTAACGTGCGCCAGGTGCTGATCGAGTACCTGGCGGCGGGCATTGACCCCGAGGTGGCCACATTGTATATCCAGAGCGACGTACCCGAGGTTGCCGAGTTGTACCTTTTGCTCAACATGAATGCTTACAAGGGGGAGTTGGAGCGTTGCACCTCTTTTAAGGAGAAGGTGCGCAGGCAGCCCGACAATGTCAACGCCGGCCTTCTCACCTATCCTGTGCTCATGGCGGCCGACATCATCATTCACAGGGCGTCGAAGGTGCCTGTCGGCAAAGATCAGGAGCAACACCTGGAGATGGCACGCACTTTTGCCAACCGTTTCAACAGGATGTACGGGGTCGACTATTTTCCGCCGCCCTATGCCTTTAATTTTGAGAGTGAGCTGGTGAAGATCCCCGGCCTTGACGGCAGCACCAAGATGGGCAAGTCGGAGTCGGAGGGCAATGCGATCTTTTTGGCCGACGAGCCCGGGGTGATCCGCAAGAAGGTGATGCGTGCCACCACCGACAGCGGTCCGGAGGTTTCCGGCGAAGAGATGTCGCAGGCCGTGGAGAACCTCTTCAACCTGATGCGGGTTGTCAGCAGCGACGACACCGTGAACCACTTCCTGGATGCCTTCAACAGCGCCACCATCCGTTACGGCGACATGAAAAAACAGCTTGCCGAAGACATGGTTTCTTTTACCGCCCCGCTGCGCGAGCGCATCTTTGAGCTGGAGGCCAACAACGATTACCTGAAGAAGGTTGCCCGCATGGGTGCCGAGAAAGCCCGTGAGAGTGCCCGGAAGACTGTCGGTGAGGTGCGCGGCATCATCGGGTTCAAACCTTTTTAATCCCTTACAGAGCTTCATGCCAAAAAACATAGAGATCGGAAAAGAAAAGGAGCGGGCGGTACTTGTGGGTGCCATCATACGTGGGGAGACGGAGGAGGCGGTGGCCGAGTACCTTGACGAGCTGGCTTTCCTTGTCGACACTGCCGGGGGTGTCAGCCTGGGGCGTTTCACCCAGAAGCTTGACAGGCCCGATCCGGCCACTTACATTGGCAAGGGCAAGGTGGAGGAGATACGCAGTTATATTGAGTCGTCCGGTGCTGACCTTGTGGTGTTTGACGACGAGCTGTCCGCCTCCCAGCTCCGCAACCTTGACAGGTCACTGAAGACGCGTGTCATCGACCGCAGCAACCTGATCCTCGACATCTTTGCCATGCGTGCCCGTACGGCACACGCGCGCACCCAGGTGGAGCTGGCACAGTACCAGTACCTTTTGCCCAGGCTCGCCGGCATGTGGACACACCTGGAGCGGCAAAAAGGGGGTATCGGGCTGAAGGGGCCCGGGGAGAAAGAGATCGAGACAGACCGCCGTATCGTACGCGAAAGGATCGCCCTGCTGAAGAAGAAGCTGCAGCAGATCGACAAGCAAAAGGCCACACAGCGTTCCAACCGGGGCAGCCTGGTGAGGGTGTCGCTGGTAGGCTATACCAACGTGGGCAAGTCCACCATCATGAACATGCTCAGCAAGACCAATGTCTTTGCCGAAGACAAGCTGTTTGCAACCCTCGACACCACCGTCCGCAAGCTGGTCATCGGCAACCTGCCGTTTTTGCTGTCCGACACCGTCGGGTTTATCCGCAAGCTGCCGCACCACCTGATCGAATCGTTCAAGTCGACACTCGACGAGGTGCGCGAGTCGGACATCCTGCTGCATGTGGTCGACATCTCCCATCCCAACTTTGAAGAACAGATCGGGGTGGTCAGGGAGACCCTTTCGGAGATCACCGGGGATGAAGAGAAGCAAACCCTCGTGGTGTTCAACAAGATGGACAGGTACCGCTGGGTAGAAAAGGAGGAGGACGACCTCACCCCTTCCACCCGTGAAAACATAAGCCTGGAGGAGATGAAGCAGACATGGATGGCCAGGGTCAACGCCCCGTGCATCTTTATCTCCGCCAAACATAAGGAGAATATAGAGCCCTTCCGCCGTTTGTTGTACGACACCGTGGTGGAGATCCATAAGCGGCGGTATCCTTACGATCACTTTCTTTATTGACACGAAAGTCTCTAAGCCTGCCAAAGCATATAACCCGCAACGCCAATGGCCTTTATAAACCACATACTGAGCTACCCTGTCGCCGGCCTGGTAAAGCTGCTATCGTGGTTGCCGTTGCGGGTGCTGCACGGCATTGCCACTGTTTTGGCCTTTTTGATGGCGGATGTGATCAGGTACCGCAGGGGGGTGGTGTTGAGCAATTTGCGTAGCGCTTTCCCGGGAAAAGGAGAAAAGGAGCTCCGGAGGATCGCACGGGGTTTTTATCGTCACCTTGCCGATGTGGTGGCCGAGACGATCAAGCTGCTGAACATTTCCGATGAGGAGATGATGCGGCGTTGCCGTATCAGTGACGAGGGGAAGGCGATGCTCCGTGAGTATTACAGCAGTGGTCGTTCGATCATCGGCCTGCTGGGACATTTTGGCAACTGGGAGTGGGTTCCGCCGGTGACCTCCCTGAACTTTCCCTTCCTTGTTGTGCCGGCCTATCGTCCGTTGAAGGACAAGGTGATGGATCGTCTGATGCTGAAGATCCGGGGGCGGTATGCGCACGAGCTGGTGCCCAAAAAGCAGGTCGGCCGTGCGACGGTGCGTTACCAGCGGGGAGAGAGCCCTTTCATCATCGGGTTGATCGCCGACCAGACCCCTCATCCGCAGGTGGCCTACTGGACAACATTTTTGTCGCAGGACACCCCTGTCTTTTCAGGGCCTGAGAAGCTGGCCCGCAGCATGCGGCTGCCTGTGTTTTTCGTCGCTTTGCGCCGGCAGCGGCGCGGCCATTACCTGATGCATGTGGTGTTGATGACAGATGACGCGGCCGGGATGAAAGAGGGGGAGCTGTCGCGGCAGTTTATGGCGTTGCTTGAGCAGGAGATCATCAGGTCGCCCGGCGACTGGCTGTGGTCGCACCGGCGATGGAAGCACCGGCGCCCGGAAAACGGTCAGCAATAATTTTTTCGGCGGGCAGGCGAACGGTTGCGCGTCACTTTCCGCTTTTGCGCGTCACCTCAAAGAAGTCGCCGATGGCAAGCTGCACCTGGGTGCCGTCGTCCCGGCGTTCCCCATCGACGACCACCGGTTGCCCGAGCATGTTGTTCAGTCCGGCAAGCCCTCTTCCGGCAAGGTCCAGCAAAACGGGCCTGTCGCCGGCAACAGCCCCGTCAGTCCCCCGCAGGTCAACGCCGACACTTTGCCCTACGTGGCCCATCGCCAGCTGTACCAGCGAAACATCATACCTGGAGCTTCTTCCCGGTTCATCATCTTCTTCCCGGCCAAATGGCGTTTCTGCCCTGTCGCGATAAGCCAGCCACAGGAATTCTTTGCGGGTTTCCATGGTGGCCGGTGCAGGCATGTCCCTTTCGGGCATGCCGGTTATCTGGAGGCTTTCCAGCCTTCCGGCAAGCAGCGGGCGTGGCATGGTGGGGGCAGGGAGTTGTTCCCTGTGACTGTCCTCCACGGCGGTTGCCGCGACGTGGCGGGGTGGTGTTGCATCGTGTTGCAAGGCCGGTGCGGGGGGTTCTTGTTCTGTGCCCGGTCGTGTTTCGGCGGTCACAGGCCGTTGCGGCTGCGGAGGCATGGGCGTGGCCGCTTCCTGATGCGGGGAGGGGGCATCCGCAACGGCCCCCGGCTGCCCCATCTCCCCATCAACAGGTGTTTCCAGTGCCACTTGCGGGACATCCCTCAAGGGAAACAGTGAGAAGGTAACCATGGCAAGAAGCAGCACCGCCGCTGCCGCCGATGTGGCATACCACAAACGCTGCCGTGCCGTGCCGATGCGGTGTTGCTTCAGGGCTTTCTTGTATGGGAACGGAAGGTGATCGCCGGGCAACAGCTTCGTCCGCCGCATCAGCGCAAGTTCCCGTCCATAGCGGGTACTGGAGGCAGCAAACGCCTCCACGGCCCTTCGTGCAGAAGCATCCAGGTCTCCTTCCACATAGGCGGCGAAAGCCATCTCATAGTGGTCTGGGTCTACCTCCACCCCTTCCATCCCTGTCCTGATAAACCATCCGGCCTCAACAGGGACGCGTGTCGATTTTCGCAGGGTCTGCCCGCCGCCCTCTTTATCTTGCGGGATTTTCTTCAAAGACGCCTTGTCAGGGAACACCACGCTGTCATCGTCGTGCAGCGGGATCTCCTCAAAGCTGTCAAACTCAGCCTTCAGGTCGGGATGAAGCACCAAAAAACGGATCAGCTCCTTCCGGTCTGCCTCCGAAAGCCTTCCCTCAAAGTGGTCGAGGAAAAACAGCGCGTAATTGTCCCTGGTGATCTTCATGGGTTTGAAGGTTGTGGTGTCTGTGTATATTGTTTGCGTTGTTGGTTTCCAGGTTTTTGATTCAAGGCCGGGGTCCCCCGGTCATCATACGACGACATCCATGCGGCCGATATAGTTTTTCAGGTACACCCGTGCGCGGTAGATATACACCTTCACCTGTGTTTCGCTTAGCCCGGTTATTTCTCCGATCTCCCGGTAGGAGTACCCTTCATGGTCGCGCAGCAGCACCACCGAACGCTGGTCTGACGGAAGCCTCATGAGGGCTTTCTCCAGCACCTCCTTCAGTCCGAGGTACTCATCGTGGTAGCCGTGGTCGTTCATCGTTGCGTCATCCAGGGGCGTTTGGTATTTCTCTTTTCTGATGGCGTCGATCATGGCATGATAGGCTGTGGTGAAGAGGTATGACCGGGCTTTCTCGAAGCTGATCTCCCCCACCTTCAGCCACATCTTCTCAAAGCTGTCCTGCACCACATCGCGGGCTTTGTCTTCATCGCGCATATTTTTCAGGATGAAGCGGTACACGCCATCCGAAAACCTGTCGACACACTGATTGTATTCGGCCGTTGTCATGCAATCAATCGCTTGTTTTCATGGGTTCATCGTTGGGACGTTTTGACGTCCGGAAAAGTTACAGCCGCGGAGCGGCATTTTTGCAAATTTATGAATTTTTTTATTCGCCTTTCCGGAGAACCCATATCAAAAAATGCCGTATAATTTAAAAATTAGTTTATTTTTGCATGGAGCCATTGTCAAAACAAAAGCCAAAAGCCATTAGTTTGATCACGATGAACAAGCCAAGCCAGCAACCGTTCTCTATCCTTGTGGTGGACGACAGCAAGGACAGTCTCAAGGTCGTAAGCAATTTTCTGAAGCACGAAGGCTATCAGATCGTCCTTTCGCTGGATGCGGAAGATGCCATGCGTATTCTTCGGGTAAACGATATTGACCTGATCCTTTTGGATGTGATCATGCCGGGGACAGACGGGTTTGAAATGTGCAGGCAGCTCAAGAAGGATGAGCGCCTTGCTGAGATCCCGGTGGTCTTTCTGACGGCCAAGACCGACACCAGTGATCTTGTGGAAGGGTTCCGTGTCGGAGGTGTAGATTACATCACCAAGCCATTCCAGAGGGAGGAGTTGATTGCGCGGATCAACAACCATGTTGCCTTGTCTGACGCAAAAAGGCGGATCCTTCACCAGGCGGAGCAGATCCAGAAGATCAACCGCACGAAGGACCGCTTGTATTCTGTGATTGCCCACGATATCAAAACCCCTTTCTCCAACATCTCCATGTTGATATCCACCCTTGCCGAGGGTTACCTGGAGCCTGGCTCTGACGAATACAAAGAGATCATTCAAAACATCAGCAACTCTTCACAAGAGACCTATGCCCTTTTGAAGAACCTTTTGTTCTGGACCCGGACGCAGACGGGGGACCTGGAGATGGCGCCAGAGTCTGTCAGGCTCAATGAGCTGGTCCACAACGCCCTACACTTTTTTAAACCCAACGCATCGAAAAAAAGCATCACCCTGCACATGGACGTGCCGGAAGACTTGATGATGAGGGCAGACCGAAACATGATGCAAAGCATCCTCCAGAACCTTGTCAGCAATGCCATCAAGTTCACCGACGACGGGGGTGATGTTCGTATCACGGCAAGGAAAAAGGTAAACAACGTCGTGATCGAGGTGCAAGACAATGGGGTTGGCATCACGGAAGAGAACATGAAAAAGCTTTTCGTTGATGAAGGGCAGGTCACCACCCGGGGCACCAACGATGAGAAGGGCAGCGGCCTGGGCTTGTTGCTGGTAAAGGATTTTGTGCAAAGGAACAACGGCATGCTGGAGTTGGAGAGCAAGCCCGATGAAGGCACCACGTTTACCCTGATCTTTCCCTCGTGACAGGCGGCCGCCACGAGTTTTCACTACACCGGCCAGCGGTTATTCAAATGTTACTTCAAAGAAGGGTGTGTGCATTTTGCGGAAACCCATATCTTTCAGCAGTGCCACGGCCTCTTCAAAGTGCTGGTCGAGCTGTGAAGGGTGGTGGGCGTCGGCGTTCACCATGACCTTTATGTTCTTTTCCTGGCATTTTTCCAGCATTAACCTTCCGGGGAAATATTCACTGGTTTTGCCGGTGTACACCCCGCGGGTGTTGAGCTCTACGATGGTGCCGTGCGCGGCGATGGTGTCCAGCAGGCGGTCAATGGCCGATCTGTACCATTCCGACTCCGTGTCAAACAGCGTTCCGTTGTTGTGCATGTTCACCTTGTCGAGGTGTCCGATGATGTCCGGCCGTTGGGTGGCGACCATCTCCCTTTGCTGCTCGTAAAAGGCTTCCACGGCCCGGCGGGCATCACCGTCATAGATCCTCCGGATCCCTTCCAGGTACCCTTCACGTGGCCCGTCAATAAACCATATGTCGCCGGGGTCGTTGCTCCCGGGCTTCATCACCAGGTGTACAGAGCCGATACAGTAATCGAGGCCGGCGCCTTCGATGAAGGCACGAAAGTTATCGGAATAACCGGGGATATAGTCCAGTTCGAGGCCGGTATAAATGTCCAGGTGGTCTTTGTATTTTTCCTGCAGCCGTTTCATCTCTGCCACGTATTCGGGATAGTCCTTGCTGGCAATGCTCCATTCGTTGTCAAAGGGCAGCGGCGAGTGCCCGGAAAAGCCGATGGCCGCCATCCCTTTGTCAATCGCCGCCTTCACATATTCTTCCAGTGCTTCTGTGCCATCGTCGTACTTTGAGTGGGTATGGAAATTGTATTTTATCATCGCGGTACTTTCGGTTTGAAAAGATCTTGTGATCTGCAAAGATAATTTTTTAACCGCGATTGGTCATCAGAGCTTCGTGTGCCTCGAAAACGGTTTGTCCATGGCTCATGTGGGTTTAGGGCAAGGCGTTGGGGTTGTGCTGACAGCATCGGGGCTGTCAGGGGGGTTGGGTTTAGCGGGGGCGGCGCACGGGCTGTTTGAAGGTGAGGTTGGGACATCGTGCGATTTCGGTGTTGACAATCAAAAAATCATTATTTTTACAAAAAAAACCTCATGCTTATCATCGGAATTGCCGGGGGGTCCGGATCGGGAAAATCTACGGTGGTGCGCAAGATCTTGGAGCAGCTGCCGCCGGATTGTGTTGCTGTTATCTCGCAGGATGCGTATTACAAAGACAATGGCCATTTGAGTGCGGAGGAGCGTGCCAGGATCAACTTCGACCATCCCAGTGCCATTGAGTTCAATCTGCTGGTCAAACATCTGGACATGTTGCGGGAGGGCAAGACCATTCCCATGCCCATCTATTCTTACCTGACCTGTGCTCGTGCCGAAGAGACCGTTCCGGTGCCTGCCAGGGAGGTGATCATCGTGGAGGGCATCCTCATCTTGTCTAACCCTCGCATGCGCGACCGCATGGACATCAAGATCTTCGTGGACGCTGACGGCGACGATCGCCTGATGCGCATCATCAGGCGCGACATTGAAGAGCGTGGCCGTTCTTTCATCGATGTGTTGAACCATTACGAACGGTTCGTAAAACCCATGCACCTGCAGTTTATTGAGAACAGCAAGCGTTATGCCGACATCATCGTGCCACAGGGTGGTGAGAACCACGTGGCCATCGACATCATCCGCAGCATGATACAGATGAGCCAGGCGGTGAAGGACGCTTAGTATAGGGGAGGGTCCCGGGATTTTCACAGTATTCATTAATTTTGCCAGAAACAGCCGGCCTGCTTTATGATGCTTTCGTGGGAACACATTGTTCTGGTTGTCCTCGTGGGCATCCTGACGGGTTTTATCAACACCCTGTCGGGGAGCGGATCGCTGATCAGCCTGCCCATACTGATGTTTATCGGGTTGCCGCCCCATGTGGCCAACGGCACCAACCGGGTGGGTATCCTGATGCAGAACCTTGTCGGCACCGGCAACTATCACCGCCAGGGGATGCTGGACATCCCGATGGGTATCCGCGTGGCCATTCCGGCCATCCTGGGGGCCATCACCGGGGCCTTTGTGGTGTCGGGACTGAGTGCCAGGGCAGTTGAGGTCTCGGTGGCCGTCATCTTGTTGCTCATGCTGATCCCCCTGTGGTTCAAGCCAAAACAGTGGCTTGAAGGCAAGGACATGTCGGGTGCGGCACACAACAAGGCCCTCCGGTTTCTGATCTTTTTTGCTGTCGGCGTCTATGGCGGGTTCATCCAGGCCGGGGTGGGCATCTTCCTGTTGTCGGCCCTGGTGCTCAATGCGGGCTACGACCTGGTGAAGGCCAACGCGCTCAAGGTGTTCATCAACCTGATCTTCACCCCTTTTGCGCTTGGCGTGTTCATCTGGCAGGGACATGTCGACTGGGGCGTGGGACTGGTGCTGGCTGTCGGGAACGGCATCGGTGCCTGGTTCGCCAGCCAGTGGTCCGTCGCCTGGGGCCCGGCCTTCGTGCGTTATGTGCTGGCCGTGGTGATCCTGGGCTCAGGAGTGAAGCTGTTGTTCTTCTGATAGAAAGCCAAAAGGCCCGAAAGCCGGAGGCCAAAAAAAACCAAACTGTCTGAACCCCTTTCCTATGCAATACGCCCCCCGATGGTACGCCATATACACCCGTTCGCGTTACGAGAAGAAGGTGTACGCCTTGCTTCAAAACAATGGTTTAGAGGCCTACCTGCCACTGGTGAAGCGCTGGCGCATATGGAGCGACCGCAAGAAGCAGGTGGAGATGCCGCTGCTCCCGTCCTACCTGTTTATCCACACCATCCCGCAGAACCCCCGCACCTATTTCGATATTTTAAACACCCCCGGCGTTGTTCGATTTATTACCTTTGAGGGGAAGGCTGTGGCCATCCCCGACCACCAGGTTGCTGCCCTCCGGCGCCTGAACAGCGAAGGGATCGACATGCAGTGCATGAATGAATGTCCGCCACCCGGCACCCCCGTCAAGGTGATGCAGGGGCCGATGAAGGGCCTGACGGGGGAGGTGGTCAGCGTGGGCAAAAACAAAAAGGTGGCTCTGCGACTGGATGCACTGGATAAGTGTATCACGCTGAACATTCCACTGGCGCTCGTGGAGCCGGTGAAGAATGGGTGATGGTTGCAGGCCCCTTGCAATAATTCGTACAGGTGCCAGCAGGCAGACGCCTGATGTTAAAAGACAGCGGCTGGAAGAATGCTGTTAAAGGGCTTGCCAGGGGCTGAACAAGACACTGAATTAAAAAATAGAAACGATAACAAGATGAAAACAATCCTTTCTGTTGTCGGCGCCAGGCCGAACTTCATCAAGATCGCCCCTTTGGCGAAGGCGTTCAAAAAGTACCGCAAGGAGGTGAGGCATTTGCTGTGTCATACCGGCCAGCACTTTGACAAGCAGATGTCGGAGATCTTCTTCGACGATCTTCAGATGCCGAAGCCCGACTTTCACCTGGGTGTTGGCGGGGGCAGCCATGCCAGCCAGACCGCCCGTATCATGCTGGAGGTCGAAAAGGTGCTGGCAGCCGAAAAGCCCGACCTTGTGGTTGTCCCCGGCGACGTCAACTCCACCCTGGCTGCTTCACTGGTGGCTTCCAAGATGGGCATCCCCGTTGCCCACGTAGAGGCCGGGTTGCGCAGCTTCGACAAGACCATGCCTGAAGAGATCAACCGCATCGTCACCGATGTGGTGTCGGACTTCCTTTTTGTGACTGAACACAGCGGGGTTCATAACCTGCGCGACGAGGGGATGGACGACGGCAGGATATTCTTTGTCGGGAACACCATGATAGACACCCTTGATGCCAACTATGACGCTGTGGAAGCACACCCTGTCGCCGATGAGCTTGGCCTTGACAAAGGCAGGTACATCGTGGCGACCTTTCACCGGCCATCCAACGTTGATGACAGGGAGAGCCTGGGGGCCCTCATGGAGACGCTTGGCAGGCTGGCCAGGGAGCGCAGGTTGGTTTTCCCGGTCCATCCGCGCACCCGGAAGAGCATCGAGGCCTTCGGCCTGGCAAAGAAGATCCCCAAAGGGCTGATCCTCACCGAGCCCATGGGATATATTGCGTTCCTTTCGCTGATGCGCTATGCCGAGCTGGTGATCACCGACAGCGGTGGCATCCAGGAAGAGACCACCTATATGGGTGTTCAGTGCATCACCGTCAGAAAAAACACTGAGCGGCCCGTCACCATCGACGTGGGCACCAACCACCTGGTGGGTGTCGGCATGGAGAAGGTGGAGCGGTCTGCCATGGACATCCTTGGCGGCACGACCAAGCCCGGACGTATCCCCGAGATGTGGGACGGCAAGGCTGCCAGGCGCATTGCCCAGATCATCATGGACCATAAAGAATGATATGACAGGCCCGTGGCAGCAAATATCCGGCCTGTGGGACAATCTCCGCGTGCGCCAGGCGACCACCCTTTACGTTGCCAGCTTCGCAGGCATCCCGCTGTCTGTCTTCACCAGCATCGTATTCACCCGGTTCCTCGGGCCACAGGGTTACGGCGACTTCGCCTTCCTCGACAGCCTCTTCGACTTCGCCCGCATCATCTTTCCCCTGGGCTTCTTCTACGCCGGCAACCGCGCGCTGGTGCTCAACAGCGATCCGTCAAAAGCCCGCGAGTACCACGGCGCCACCCTGGTCATCCTCTTTGCGTTGTTCATCGTCATGGGCGTGGTGATGGCGGCCTATGGCCTTCTTGACGGCAACCTGGCGGAAAAGGGGCTCAGTCGTTTCTTTCTCTTTCTCATCCCCTTTGGATGGATCTTCTTGCTGACCCCCTATTTCGACAGCATGCTGCATGCCGACAGCCGCATCCATGAGCTTGCCGCCACCCGCTTCTTTCCCAAGGTGGTCACCTTCAGCATTGCGCTGGTGATCTATTTCCTCTTGCATGACTACGGCGGCAACCGCCTGGCCATCGTCTGGCCGGCTTACCTGGGGGCGTTCCTGTTGGTCTACATCATGGTCTTCGTCCGTATCAGGGTGTCGTTCAGCAACATGCGTGACAGGCTGCGCACCATCATGCACCATCACCGCACATACGGCATCCACCTGTATGTGGGCACCCTTTTTTCCACCGGCTCGGTGGCGCTCACCGGCATCCTTATCAGCTATTTCAGCGTCGACAATACCGGGGTGGGCTTCTTCGCGCTGGCGGTGGCCATCGCCCGGCCTGTCGCGCTCATCCCCGGCGCAATCGCCGCCACCTGGTTCAGGGAGTTCGCCCAGCAGCATCGCGCCTCCCCTCGCCTGATGGGCATCACCCTGCTGCTGACCGTGGCAGCCTTCATCGCCCTGCTGCTGCTGGCAGGCCCCTTCATCCGCTTCTTCTACAGTGACGACTTCCTCCCAGTCATCCCCCTTGTCCACCTGGCAGGGATCGGCATGTTCCTCTACGGCCTGGCCACCTTTCTGAACCGCTTCCTCGAAGCCCGCGGCCACGGCAAGACCGTCCGCAACGTGTTCATCGTCACGGGCATCATGCTGCTGACATGCAACCTCATGCTGATACCGGGTTACGGTGCAACAGGGGCTGCGGTGGCAATGGCCATAGGCAGCGGGGTGTACTTTAGCGGGATGGCGTGGGGCTACAGGAAAACTGCCTTGCCTTAACTTTTGACGCAGATCCATCAAGGGCGGGGTTGTTCATAAACAGAAAAAATATTTACCTTCGATGAAAGAAACGTGTTTGGCGCGTCATGTTGTGCCACCTCATAAAAGCCTCATACAGCCAATGACAAAACTGAACTTTGCCCTTATCGGTGCGGCCGGATATGTTGCTCCCCGGCACATGCGTGCCATCAAGGACACCGGCCACGAGTTGGTGTGTGCCCTCGACCCTTACGACGGGGTGGGCATCATGGACAGCTATTTCCCGCACGCTGATTTTTTCACTGAGCCGGAGCGTTTCGACCGGCACCTCGACAAGTTGCGGCGTCAGGGCCAGGGGCAGGTCGACTATGTGAGCATATGTTCGCCCAACTACCTGCACGACGCCCACATCCGGATTGCGGTGCGCAACAGGGCCCATGCCATCTGCGAAAAGCCCATCGTGCTCAATCCGTGGAACCTGGATTCCCTCTGCGAGCTGGAGGAGGAGTCGGGCAAAAACATCTATACGATATTGCAGCTGCGGCTGCATCCGGGCATCCAAAAGTTAAAGAAACGTATCGATGCAGGTCCGGCCGGTAAGGTGTACGACATCGACCTCAACTATGTCGCCACTCGCGGACGCTGGTATTCCTTTTCATGGAAAGGAGATATCCAGAAGTCGGGCGGTGTGGCCACCAACATCGGCATCCATTTCTTTGACATGCTGGGATGGGTCTTCGGCCGTTTCCAGGATCTGGAGGTCATTGAAAACCGTCCGGAGTCCGCCAGGGGCCGCCTGGTCTTCGAGAAAGCCCGTGTTGACTGGTTTTTGAGTGTGAACGAGAAAGACCTTCCCCGCAGGGCAATAGAGGAGGGCAAGCGCACGTACCGCAGCATCACCATCGAGGGGGATGAGGTGGAGTTCAGCGACGGGTTCACCGACCTGCACACCCAGAGCTACCGGGAGATCCTTGCCGGCCGGGGGTTCCGTGTTGAAACAGCAAGACCGAGTGTGGAGATCGCACAGCGGATCAGGACTTACTGAGTTAATTAGCTGATGTGCTAATGTGCTAATTGGCTAATTGAAGAATGTGCTGATGTGCTGATTAGCTAATGTGCTGATTGGCTAATGTGCTAATGTGCTAATGTGCTGATTAGCTAATGTGCTGATTAGCTGATGTGCTAATGTGCTGATTAGCTGATGTGCTAATGTGCTGATTAGCTGATGGGCTGATGTGCTAATGTGCTGATGTGCTAATTAGCTAATGTGCTAATGTGCTGATTAGCTGATGTGCTGATGTGCTGATGTGCTAATGTGCTGATTAGCTGATGTGCTAATGTGCTAATGTGCTAATGTGCTGATGTGCTGATGTGCTGATGTGCTAATGTGCTGATGTGCTGATGTGCTAATGTGCTGATTAGCTGATGTGCTAATGTGCTAATTAGCTAATGTGCTGATGGGCTGATGTGCGGTGTTCGGTTAAGATTGTTTTTTGTTGCAGATGCAGGGGGGTTGTTTTGGGGGGCTTCATTGGTTGGTTTTGTTGATTTTGGTTTTCATTGTGCTGATGATTCGTGTTAAAAGCTTTTGCATGCAGAGTAGCTGGTCCATTAAAGGGCCAGATGAGGGATATCCTTTAGATTTTTTGCATAATAGCAACCAGTATTCTGTTTCGTCAGCTTCTTTTGCGGCAAGTTTTAACTTATGGGTAAAATCTGCCATGCTCTCTGCGTTTTGAGCTTCTCTCACGTTGGCTCCAATCGATGTGCCAGACTTTAGTAACTGGTTTGAGATAACATATTTCTTTAATGCATCCAGTTGCTCGCAATATTCAACAATCTTCAATGCAAAATTGAAACTCAAATGCAAAATAGCATTATCTTCTCCTTTTTTTAGAACCATTTGCTTTTTATTTATCTTTAAACATTTATTTTTCAAATATAACAATTACTTTTTAAAACTAACTTTCTAAAGTTTATCAGCACATTAGCTAATTGGCACATTAGCTAATCGACTAATTAAAATCAGCACATTGGCACATTGGCTAATCGGCTAATAAAATCAGCACATTGGCACATTAGCTAATCGGCTAATTAAAATCAGCACATCAGCACATTGGCTAATCGACTAATTAAAATCAGCACATTGGCACATTGGCTAATCGACTAATTAAAATCAGCACATTGGCACATTGGCTAATCGACTAATTAAAATCAGCACATTGGCACATTGGCTAATCGACTAATTAAAATCAGCACAT
>SLCY01000006.1 GCA_007125585.1 Bacteroidales bacterium | reverse complement strand
TCATTTTGTAAAAAAACAATATACAAAATGCTGGTGTACAGGAGGAACCGCTTCGCTTTCACATGATTTTTTTTCATTCGTCTGTGTGTAATTTCGAATGAAAAAAATTCATGTATATTTGTTTGTAAGACCCCTTTGATGATATGAATAACATTCCGGTATTGTCGGTAAAAGACCTTACTGTGGAATTTTCCACTGATGACGGGGTGGTCAGGGCGGTTGACGGCATTAGCCTGGACATGTTTCCTGGGGATACCCTTGGTCTGGTGGGGGAGTCGGGTTCAGGGAAGTCAGTCACTGCACTGGCGGTGATGCGCCTTCTTAGTCGCAGCAAGGCACGCATTACTGCGGGCGAGGTATGGTTCCGCCATCCGCACCGGGGCATGCTCAACCTGCTTAAGCTCACCGATAAAGAGATGCAGCAGATCCGTGGCCGACATATCGCCATGATCTTTCAGGAACCCATGACATCGCTGAACCCGGTGAAACGTTGCGGTATGCAAGTGGTGGAAAGCCTGTTGCGTCATGGCAGGACAGCAAGGAGAGGTGCAAAGCAAAAGGCCCTTGACCTTTTCACGGAAGTCCGTTTGCCGGAACCGGAAAAGATATTCCGTGCCTGGCCCCATGAACTTTCGGGCGGCCAGAAACAGCGGGTAATGATCGCTATGGCCATGGCATGCAGCCCTTCGTTACTTATTGCGGATGAACCGACGACAGCACTGGATGTCACGGTGCAAAAAAGGATCCTTGAACTCATTGGCACACTGCAGAAAAGGCATGGGATGGCCGTCTTGTTCATTTCGCACGACCTGGGAGTGATCAATGCGTTGGCCGATGTCACTGCGGTGATGCGCAACGGAAAGGTGATGGAAACCGGTCCGGCGAAAGAGGTGTTCAGCAATCCTGTTGACCCTTATGCCAGGGCATTGATCGCTTGCAGGCCTTCACTCAGTGAAAGGCCAGAAAGGCTCGCCGTGGTGGATGACTATTTATTCCCTGATGCTTCAGGGAATAAAGACCTGTCGGCCGGCAAACGGCCAGCATCCCCGCCGGCATGGCACAGGCAGGCAAAGAGACAGGAGGTCCTGCTACAGGTGAAGAACCTGAGAACCTACTTTGTGAAACAGAAAAATTTTTTTGGAAAACCAACGGCATTTCACAAAGCGGTTGAAGACATCAGCTTACATGTTTACAAGGGGGAAACCCTCGGACTGGTAGGGGAGTCGGGTTGCGGGAAGACAACCCTCGGCCGCACGATCATGCGGCTGATACAACCCGGGTCAGGACAAGTGATATACAAAGGGGTTGACCTTGCCAAGCTGTCCAATGCGGCGCTTCGAAAGCTGCGCCCCAGGTTCCAGATCATCTTCCAGGACCCCTATGCTTCGCTCACACCGGGAATCAGTGTGGGTAGCGCCATGATGGAACCCATGCGGGTGCATGGGATCCTCAGAAATAACAAGGCACGCCGGGAAAAGATCCTCTACCTGCTGGAAAAAGTGGGCCTGGAAGAAAAGCATTATTACCGCTACCCGCACGAATTTTCCGGCGGACAGCGACAAAGGATCTGTATTGCAAGGGCACTGGCATTGGACCCTGAATTCATCGTATGCGATGAGTCCGTATCAGCATTGGATGTATCGGTGCAGGCACAGGTGCTTAACCTGCTCAACAGTCTTAAACAAGAATTTGGCCTGACCTATATCTTTATCTCCCACGATTTGTCAGTGGTAAAATACATGTCAGACCGCATCATGGTGATGCAAAACGGCCGCATGGTAGAACTGAATGATGCGGATGCATTGTATGCCAATCCCGGGAACAATTACACCAAAACATTGATAGAGGCCATTCCCACAATTTAACATCCGGCGAATACGGATGCAGCCTCAATTGTGGCCATCGTAACAAATTACATCTCAGCCATCAGCTCCTCGGTAAGCTCGAGGTTGTGAAATACATTCTGTACATCATCGTCCTCTTCGAGTGCGTCGATAAGCTTCAGCACCTTTTTCGCCTGATCATCGTCCAGTTTTATGGTGGTCTTTGGAACTCTTTGGAGCTCAGCGTTTTCAGCTTCCACACCCATTTCTTCCAGTTTCTTTACCATGTTGCCGAAATCTTCCATGGCAGTGGTTATGTTGAAAAACCCATCTTCATTCTCTGCCTCCTCTGCGCCTGCGTCGATCAGTTCCATTAAAAAGCCTTCTTCGTCCAGCCCTTTTTCCCCTATCACTTTTTCGGGGATGGTAAATACCCCTTTCCTGTCAAAAAGGAAACCCAGGGCGCCTTTTGTTTCCAGCTTTCCCTCGTGCTTGTTGAGATATGATCTGATGTTGGCCACTGTGCGCTGAATATTGTCGGTAAGACATTCAATATATACCGCAACCCCGTAGTTTGCATAGCCTTCATAGGTCACTTCCTGGAAATTGGCGGCATTTTTTTCACCCGCTTTGGAGATGGCCCGCTGGATGGTGTCTTTGGGCATGTTGACCCCTTTGGCATTGGCGATGGCCAGCCGCAAACGGGGGTTGCCGTCCTCGTCATTGCCGCCTTCCTTCACGGCAACACTGATTTCTTTGATGACCCGGGAAAATATCCTGGACCGCTTGGCATCCAGTGCGCCTTTCTTCCGTTTGATGGTTGACCATTTGCTGTGTCCTGACATCGCCTTTGTTTTTCTACAAAAATAATCATTTCTGTTTTTACCGGGTCAAAAAGGAAAACTGCTGAAAGGTCAGGGATTGGTGCTTATTTTGGCGATGGTGTCATGAAAGTCGCCGGGAATCCATTGGCCGGGTTTTGTGCTGCCTTGACATCATGGCTTAACAAAAGTTCGGGATCCGGGACGATCCAATCATCGATCGCCCTGAACCCCGAACAAAGAGAAAGAAACCCGTATCTTTCAACCCCGCGATGAACACCGGAGGTTAAAGAATGCATTTTCAGAAGTTCAACAGCCTGATACCTGCACTGAATGGGTACAACTCGGGCCCTTTGTCTTCCCTGAACATGGTGTTGAGTGCATAGCTGGCAAAAAGGTTGATCCTTCCGAAACCAATGCGGGCTATGGCTTCATAGCGGAAGGGCGCCAGGTGAAAGTCCCTGAAGTCTTTGTCTTTCTGGCGGCTGCCTTCATGGCGGTATACTTGCTTGGTGTGGCTCCTGAGCCGCAAGCCAGCATTAACACCAGCGGATATGTGAAACTGGTTGTGTCTGTGGCCGTGGTGCTGGTATTCAAGCATGAACGGAAGGTTAAGATGGGAAACTGTCAGCTTGTTTTTGCGGAAACTGTGAATGTCGTCATGAAAATGATCCAGTCCATCCGCATCATGAACCAGCCGGATGTTGTTCGAGAAACGGTAATTGTTCCAGCTTACACCCAGGCCGCTCACCAGGCCAACCATTCCATTATTGCCCCGCGCAATCACCAGGTTTTGTTCCCAGAGGTTTAGGTTCACCTGGATCGAATTGTTGTACTCCAGGTCCAGGTATTCATCTTCCGGATCGAGGTTGATGCTGTTGCCGGGTGTAAGATAGCCATTAATGCCCAGATAAAAACCGCTCCAGTTGCTGCGCCATTGCATTCTGGCCATTGGCCTGGTGCGTATTTCCGGCATCTCGCCATCCACGATGACCACTTCCCTGCGGCCAACACTGATCACCACGGTGTCCTTATCCTCTTCCACCTCATCGGTCACCGGTCCGGGTGTGGGTTCTGCAGGCCTGACGTTTGCAGTGACGGAGGTTGTGTAATCCGTTAGCTGCGGCTCTCCGCGGTAAGTGACACTTGATGTGCCACTGGCGTCGGCAGTCAGGGACTCCAGCACGGTGATCCGTACCGTGGCGGTGCCTGAACTGTTCACATCGGTGGTGATGGTTTCCAGGTCATAGGCACGCACCCCGGATACGCCACTTGCAGTGATCTCATGCAGGGTAGCCCTTCCGGCAAGCTTTATGTTGCACGCACCGCTGATGTCGGTGGTCAGATGATCTGCATCAACAGTAAGGTCCATCCTGGATGCCCCGGAAACTTTTACTTTCAAGGCATTGCTTGTTATGGTGCTGACGCTGCTGATTTCAGAAGCCCCTCCGGCATGTATGTAGGTAAACTCAGGTGCCGTGATGTGTACCACCAGGTCCCTGAGGTTTCGGGCACGCTGGGTGTAATCGATGGACAAGACACCGTCAACAACAAGGGCTTCAATATGCTCCACGTGCTCTTCCGGTGCTTCCACCTCCACCGAAAATGACTCACCCTGGGTAAGGTGGACGCGGAACACACTGCTGGTTTCCACACCTGTAAATGTCCCCACCTCCCTTTCTTCAAAAACGGTTTGTGCTATCAATGCGGCAGGGAAACATAACAATGCTGACAAAATAATGGCTGGGATCAATCTTCTTGTTTTCATGATAAAAATGATTAATTGGTTTACTTTTATTGATTAAATTGGGTATTGATTCATTTCTTCGGGTACGGATGCATTGCATTGAGCCAATGTGTGGATAGGACGTGGGTTGTCAATCAATCTGACGGTTCTGCACTCCTGATCCTCCCCAGCCCGCTCCTTTCGGTGATAACTTCGGCCGGGTCACCGTAATACCTGATGGAACCCACTCCGCTGAGCCTGGCATGAAGGTGTTCGGTGGCAAATACATGTGCAGAGCCGGCACCGGATAAGCTGACACGGCTTTTGCGGGTGTCAAGCGCTTCTGCGCGCATGTTGCTGGCCCCTGACAGGTCAGCCTGGTGGTGCCCGGCACGTCCTTTATACTGGATGTTGGCAGCTCCCGCAACATTGGTTGTAAGCTCATCCACATCAAGGTCCAGAAAAATGTCTGCTGCCCCGTTTACGCTGACTGATAAACTTTCTGTCTTGACAGTCATGTCTGAATGCAGCCTGGCTGCCCCGCCAATGATGATCTCTTCCAGATCAGTATAGGTGATGAACATCTCCATCTTTGTAGGGCGGTAAACAGCATCTTCCGTGCCGCTGATATATAATGTGCTGTTTCTGACAACAATCTCTGTCAGATCGTGAATGTTTTCGTCAGTCTCCAGTACCAAACCCGGCTCATCTCCCGCTTCAAGCATTATATTATACATCCCTGAAATATTGATGACCCTGAAATCATCCAAATGGTGGGAGGTACTCAACACATTCCCATCCCCCTTGATCACTTGTGTGCTGTCCATATGACAACCCGGTAAAAGCAGGCCCCCAAGCAGAAATATGAACATTGCAAAGGGCCATCTGATTGTTTTTGTTGTTTCCATTGCTTTTGTTTTAAATGACTTGTTGTTATTGATTGTTTTTAACTGTCGGCTTTTATGTTGCCCAGCATCTAGTGTCTGTCATGTCAACGCTAGTTTTTTTTGGATGGTTGTATGACGACAACGGCAGAAGAAATGTTACAGGATAAAAACAAAAAAATGGTAAATTCGCATGTCGAATCATTCATTAACAAAAGACACACCATCATGTACAGAATTTTTTTTATTGGTTTAACCGCCGCGTTTTTTTTGTTGGGATGCGGGCAGGCGCCGCGGGAAACCCGCGATGAAAAGCAGTTGACTCAGGAAGAACGTGGGTTTATGGACAACCTGGCCAGTTTGTGCGGGCAGTCATTCAGGGGAGAAGAGACCTATATGGCCGATGGACGCGACAGCTGGGCACATTTGGATTTCGTTATGCACGTAACTGTATGCGAGGAAGAAGAGGTGCATATCCCTTTTCACCTGTCAGATGACACATCCCGGACATGGATGTTCCTTGTGGAAGACGGCAGGCTTCGTTTTCGCCACGACCACAGGTATCCTGACGGTACGCCTGAAGCACAGACCCTCTATGGCGGCTATGCTGATGGCAAGGGGACAGCACATGAACAGTATTTCCCCAAAGACGATTATTCAAGAGAATTGCTCGAAGGGGAATATGGCCGTGAATGGCAGATCGTTATGGATGAAGAGATGACCACCTTCTCCTACAGGTTGCTGTACGATGGTGACATTGTCTTCCAGGCCGACTTTGACCTGACCGAACCAATTTAACAGGCCAAACCTGGCATATCAACCTGTCGTGACGGTCTGGGACCAGGGAGCGGATATTATCATGAATCATTGTCTTTGATCCCCACGCTATCAGAGAGCTTTTGCAACCGGTAACCAGCCTGGTCAGAAAGTTCGGTTATCTCCAGGAGCGAGCGGACAGCTCGTTTTACTGCCCCCGGCAATGCACGCTTGCTGACCACCGGTTTTGTTTTTTTCCTGAACAAGGACAGGTTGGCGATGGAGAACAGCCACCTGGTCAAACTTTGAAACTGTTCTTTGCTGTAATACCAGGTGCCTTCGTGCTGGTTTACACCAAGATATTGTCTTACAGAAGAGTCGTCAGACATATCTTTAACAAGGGTTTTGTATGTGAAATCGAGGGCATCTGACCCGTATTTCGACAGTATTTTTATCAACTCCTTGTCGTTTGAAATATCTGTATTGCTGCGTCCGGTTTGTTTCAACACCGTTGTCAGTGGCCAGTCAAGCAGGAGTTTTTCTGCCGGATCCGTTCCATCATTTGCCGGCCCCATCTCTTTTACTGACTGTAAAACAAAGTGTGCAATGAGCAGGATGGTGTTTTCGCGGTAGCTATTGGTGCTGGAAAGGACCATCATCTCTTCGGTCGACTGATAAGCTGTGCCTGAAAACATTGATGTACCCCCGCCGGATGAACTGTTCAGGAATTGCATGGCCCTCGCAATGCTGTCCAGGTTGTCAGAAAAAATTTCACCAAGCCTTGTTGATGTGTCCGGTATGCCGAGTGCCGTGCAGGCCATGCTGGCAAACTCGCGGAAATTGTTGCACAACTGTTTTCTGCCGTTTGTTTGTGCTTCATGTTTGCCGGCCCTGATCTCTTTTTCAATCAACCCATGTATGGCATTGTGATCAAATACTTGCTCAAAAGCACGATGCAGGTGACCCAGCTTTTGTAGCGCCAGTGATTCTTCCAGGTTGTGCATCCCCTGACCCTGCAGTGTGCCATACAATGAGCCCAGGCTTCCGTCGCTATCCTTTAACTCCCTGAAAGACAAAAAGACCCGGTATTCAAACCCCTGCAATACCCAATGAAGGCCTCCCTCATGAATATCTTTCCCACGGAAAAGAAACTCCTGTCCGGAAATTTGTTCACAGGCGTGATAGAAGACATCCCCTGCATCTTTCATGTCAAGTGCCTCTGCCAGTGAGACGGCGATCAGTTTTTTATTTTGTCCGCTGCCCGACAGTCTGGGTGCCCCCTTGTGGATCCTCCCGCTGGCAATCTCATATTTGTTGTTGAACAGGATGAGGGCTTTTTCATCGCCGTAACGGTTGGTATAAGCAAAGACGTTCTCATTGATGCGGCCCTCATGATCGATATAGTCGTAGAGATGGAAATGCTTCACCTCGCTGAAGAGGTATCGTTTTCCCGCAAGCGGAAAGATCTCCCTTTCATGCTTTTCTATAAGCCACTGGTTTGGCTTTTCATGATAATAGGCCCGCTGGTATTCCATCCCGTATTTTTCAGTAAAGCCTTCGATCTGGCCGTGGGCAAACATGGGGAGGCCGGGCAGGGTGTTCATCAAAACACATATGCCGAAATATTTGTCGCCTGTGCCGAACTGCCTGATGGCCGTTTGTTCGTCAGGGTTGCTCATGAAGTTGACGTAGCGTTTCAATATCTCCGGCTCAAACTCCAAGGTGTTGGTAATCAGGTCTCTGTATTTTTCATTTTCTTCGTTCTTCAGCATGTGCATGAAGGCTGAATTATAGACTCTGTGCATCCCCAAAGTCCTTACAAAGTAGCCCTCCATGAACCAGAATGCCTCCGCCAGAAGAAGTGTCTCAGGCAGGTCACGGTTGATACGGTCCACGGTTTCGCGCCAGAACTCCACCGGGAACAATGCGTCAAAAGCTTCTTTTGTCATTGCATGTTCCGCCCTTGAGGGGATGTCGCCACCGGTTCCCGGACGGGGGTACCATAACCTGGCGAAATGTTTCTTCGCCAGTGTCATGGCGGCATCAAACCGGATGATGGAAAATTTACCTGCCACATCAAAGATCTTCCGCATCACTGCCTCCCTGACTTCTGCCTTGATCATATCGAGCTGTGCGGTGTCGTTCCAGGGCATCATGGTGCCGTCGTTGCCGTGATAGATATACCGGATGTCGTCTGTTTGCCTGTCGATTCGCTGTAACACCACGGCGGCATCGGTTTTATTGTAATAGCCGTCTTCGATGCGGAGCTCAATGTGGGGGTGGTCGGACAGGTTCTCTCCGGTGAATGAATACCCCGGAAAAGGTGGTGTTTTGGACTGGATAAAATAATCCGGATGTTCGATCATCCATTTTGAATAGATGCCGGTGTGGTTGGGCACCATGTCGCTTGCCAGGCGAAGCCCTCTTTGACGGGCCCTTTCATTGAGGTTCCGGTAGGCCTGTTCACCACCCAGGTCATCGGCAACCTCATAATCAAAAAGGGCATAAGCCGATGAGATGGCATCCCGGTTCCCCATCAGGTGTTTGATCTTCTTTGAGGCCTTGCTTCTCTCCCAGATGCCGATAAGCCACAATCCGTTGAAGTGCCACCTGGCCAGCTGATCCAGCGCTTCATCAGGGATCTGGTCGAGACGGCTTATGTCGCGCTGGTATTTTGTCGACAGCTGATCCAACCATACATAGGCATTTTTCGCGATCAGCACCACCTGTGGCATCCAATGGGTGTCGGGGGTGAAACGTTCGGTTTCCTCATAATCATCAAACGCTGATTTTGCTGCATCGTAGCCCGACTTGCCAAGACGCATTTCGGTACGTTGCCCTTTGTTACGGTATGCAGGAACAACAGTCGGAAACGGGCCCCCGCCCGGCTGTGCACCCATCATCAGGTCTTCCTTCATCAGATCCTTCCCCTGCAGTATCTGTAAAATCAACGCCTCAGGAAGGAACTCCTTCCAGTGGGCCATAACATAGTCAAGCTGGGCATTGAGGTCATCGGGCGATGTTCGGAACGGCATCCTTAACAAGGAGAGCATGTCCTTATTCTCCCTGCCAAACGGCGGAAGCGTATCATAAAACCCCTCCAGTGCGTCGACCAGGAGGTCGAAACGTCCCGGATCCCTGAGGAGCCGTTTGTTGAAAAGCTTTTTCAGGTTTTTGTTGGCCGGGTTTTCGTTGGCCAATGACAGAAGCATCGCTTTCTCTATGGCCCTTTCAAGGTGTGAACGGCCCTGGGTGGTTTCGGCAAGGTACTGCCCGGCACTCAGCTTGCCTGAAAAGACGTTAGCCGGCGGAAATGTTGTGGTGAGATCCTCTGCCAAAGAATAAAGGCGGCTGGCACCAAGCTTTTCTCCCACGAAGACCCTGGCCTCAGAGAACACATCTCTTTGAATCGTTTGTTCATAGGCTCGAAGCATATGCTCGTATATGTCCTGCAGCAAAGCAGAGGCCCGCATTTCACCGGGATATATCTGTTCGTTGGGTTGGGCACCACTGTTTAACCGGTATACAAAACGGCGAATCGCCGGAAAGTCGGAGAAAAGAAGCCTGCCGTCAGAGGTGAACAAATCATCGGTTAATTGGTGCTTTTTTCGGAACCTGCCAGATATATGCATTATTATTCAATTTGTTGTTCATTGATTGTTCAGCTGATGGGATTGAACGGGACAGAATGTATATTGTTTCATCGTGTTCAGGACCAGGGATACGAACGACAAAACCCGGAGTCTGCGACAGTCGAACAAGGCAACATGTTCTTCCGGTTGAGTCCCTGCCAGCCGTATTGCATCCATATTGAACGGTCCTTTGTTAAAACATCGTCAAAATGAGCAGGGTGGTAAGCGGAACAGTGAAGTTGTCCAGCCCTTTTGCACTGAATGCTTCCACCAGGGCAGCCCCGGCAGCCACGGATATGGCCGCCATGATGGTCCTGGTGTCGTAATTGCCTAAAAACCAGTGAAGCGTATAAATGGAAATCACAAGGGAGGTACAAAAAAATACAGTGCTGCCCAGATAGGTCTTGTTCAATTGCAGCTTATAGACCATGATCTTGCGTAATTTTTTGCCAAAGAACACCCCTGTAATCCCTGCAAGGGAGTCACTCACACCGAGGATGAGGATGGGGATGATGAACAGTTTGGCATCATTGAGCCACACCGATACAACAAAGGCACCTGCGATGGCCACCGGCAGCAGTATCCCGCCGTATGACTTTCTGGATATGTCGTTGATTGACCGCAGCAAATGGCGGTGCTCGGCTACAGCCAGCACCACGAAGAAAATGATGCCCATGACCAACACATATTCATAGGAATCATAAATCAAGGGGAAGGTAAGGGACAGCAAAGATGCACTGCTGTGGGCGAATTTCCTGGTGTACTCTGTTTTTACCCTGAGAATGGAATGGAGTATCTCGCCGGTGGCGAGGATGGCCACAAAAGCAATGGTGTAAAGGATTGTAAAGAAAAACTCCTGGCTCATGTTACAATGCTGTTTAAGATATACATGGCAGCGCCTCCGGGTATCAGACTGTCAAACCGGTCAAGGAAACCCCCGTGTCCGGGCAATAAGCTGCCGAAGTCCTTCACGACGAACTGCCTCTTGTAGTAAGATGCCAAAAGGTCCCCCGATAATGCAAAGATAACGATGATTCCTGAAATAACCAAGGCAGACCCCCATCCGGCATTGACCAACTCCCTGACAAAGCCCGCCGTAATGAGCGCAATGACCACACCCCCGGCCAATCCGGCGATCGTCTTGCGCGGACTGACAGAAGGGATCAACCTGCTGCCACCCAGCAACTGGCCGCATATCTGGCTGAATGCATCAAAGACAGTGACCACCACAAAAACGAAATACAAAGGCCCCTGGTCCGAAAAACTGAAAAGCAGAAAAGGTATTGCCAGCAAAGTATATACAATGAATGAAACAGGGAAAAAATGTTGCCTGGGATGAGGGCCTTTTTGCCGGTTGACCTTTATCAGCTCATAATAACCCACAATGACAATCAATATCGCCAGAAATGAGAAATACGGCGGACCGAAATAAATGCTTGCAAAGAGGACGTGGATGATCACAAAATAGGTCAGGTATTTTGCAAGGGTCTCGCTCTTCTTTTCTTTGCTTTTGCCCTTGCTGATCAGGGCAAAGGCTAAGCCACCGAGAATGAAATAGCCAAGTATGATTAGGTAAAGGGTTTGTTCCATGATGTTTCCTGCCGGCTGTTGATGATGGTGTTTTGATGTAGCGGGAGATGCCTGATCCGCCCCCTGTGCCTCAATCACCTTTCAGTACCCAGTAAAGGCCTTTGACATTCGACCGCATTTTGGGAATGATGAGCTGTATAATGATGTGTTCCAGAAAAGCCAATATCCCCCAGATGACCATGACATAATAGAAGGGGGTAAAAAAGCCGAATGCGAATAAGGTAAAAAAGAAAGTACCCTGGATGTATCCGCCGATCTTCCACGAATAAAGGTGAAGGCTTGGAAACCTGCCAAACCTTATGAGTGACAGTACCAGTGCACCGATAAGCAGGCCGATAAAAACAGAGAAGCTCACCACATGCGGGGCAAAGTCGGCCCTTTTGAAAAACCAGATGCCAAGAAAAACAAGGAAATAGGTTCCCATGTCGGCAATGGAATCCAACCGGGCACCGAACTCTGACTGTTGCTTCATCAACCTGGCAATCATTCCGTCGAGCACATCGGTTACAAGGTTGATGATGATCAACACCGCAAAAGCTTGTTTATGGCCTGCCAGGGCAAGGAACAATATTACCGGAAAGGCCAGTAACCGGTAAAATGACAGTAAGTTGGGGATGGTTAGCTTTTCTTTTATCTGCACTTCGTAACGGATAATGATCCAGAACCTCTAATTGTTGGGCACGGAAAATTTGCAAATAAACAAAATGATGGTTATAAAAACAAATATATTGTATCTCAAGGAAAGAAAACAATTTGTAAAAAATTGTGTTTATGTATTTGGATTATTTTTGTATTGTTTCGTTTGGTGCGTTAAACTTGTGCTCCTTGTTTCAGTCCAACATGCATACGTTTTTTATTCAATAATGCGCGCGGCTGCAGGAAAAATTTTTTATGATGCCGGATCGGGTCCTTTTTCGGTCGGCCATTTTGAGATCCTCAAAAATGCAAAGTGGACCCTGTTTTATCATAAACACAAAACCATTTGTTGTACATCATAGCTTTTTTCAATGAACAAGAACGTTCGTTTTTTCGTGAATCTTGCCATTCTGGCCTTATTGGTCGGGGTGATCGCCTATCCTAAGGTCAGGCCTTTGTTACAGGGGTCATCTTCTGATGAAACTTCCTTTCAGCCCCGGCAGCGGCCTTCGCTGAGTGTCAGTGGCCATGTTCTGTTGCCCGAGTCTATCCGGGATGAAGTGAGGAGTACCGGCACCCTGCTTCCTGATGAGGAAGTGGATCTGGCGTTTGAGACCAGTGGCAAGGTGGTGGGAATTTATTTTCAGGAAGGGTCTCATGTACAGGAGGGGGATTTGCTGGCAAAGATGAATGACAGGCACCTGCAGGCACAGCTTCAAAAGCTGCAGGCCCAGCGCAGGCTTTTGGTGGAGCGGGAGTTTCGCCAGCGCAGCTTGCTGGAACGGGATGCCATAAGCCAGGAAGCATATGATCAGGCGGTTACGGAGCTTGAGACACTGGATGCCGACATTGAACTGCTTGAGGCCCGCATTGCTGAAACAGAAGTCCGTGCACCTTTTGACGGTATCGTCGGGTTGCGTTACCTGAGTGAAGGGAGCTATGCATCGCCCAACACACGCCTTGCCCGGCTGATCAAACTGAGTCCTCTGAAGCTGGAGTTTAGTGTCCCCGAACGCTATGCCGGCGAGATAACGCCCGGCTTTCCCATTTCTTTCCGTGTTGACGGGGTGCTCAATGCCATGGATGCAGAGGTGTATGCCGTCAACCCTGAAGTAGACGAAAGGACACGTACCATCCGGGTGCGTGCATTGTATGAAAATGTGGATGAGGAGCTTAAACCGGGGCGGTTCGTTTCCATCGCCATGCAGCTTTCCGAAACGGTGGATGCCATCGCCATCCCCTCAGAAGCACTGATCCCCGAAATGGAAGGCGACAGGGTGTTTGTTTACCGCTCCGGACAGGCACAGCCCATCTATGTGAGGACAGGCATCCGGACCGAAGACAAGGTGCAGATTCTCGACGGACTGACCTTCGGTGACACATTGCTTACGACCGGCGTGCTTCAACTCCGGCAAGGCCTGCCCGTGGTGTTGAATAACATGAACGATGAGTGATGATTCGCCAAACCCAAATGGCGATCCTGGCAGGTACGCGAGCCTGTCCTGTGAACCACTTTCATAAAAAAGCGCAAACAAAATATTATATGACCAGACAATGAGCCTATCATCATTAAGCATAAAGCGGCCAGTGCTCGCCTCCGTCTTCACCATAATCATTCTTTTGTTTGGACTGATTGGGATGACTTATCTTGGCGTGAGAGAGTTTCCCAGCGTCGACCCCCCCATCATTTCTGTCCGCACCTCTTATCCCGGCGCCAACTCCGATGTGATAGAGACGCAGATCACAGAGCCCCTGGAGCAGGCCATCAACTCTGTTCCGGGAATACGGACCCTTACCAGCGTGAGCCGGCAGGGGAGGAGCAACATTACTGTCGAGTTTGAGTTGAGTGTTGACATGGAAGCCGCTGCCAATGATGTGCGTGACAAGGTAGCGCAGGCACAGCGTATGTTGCCCAGGGATGTCGATCCACCCATTGTTTCCAAGGCAGATGCCGATGCCAGCCCCATCATGTTCGTTACCGTGGAGAGTGAAACCCGGAACCTGCTGGAGTTGTCAGAAATAGCGGAACTGACACTGCGCGAACAGTTGCAGACGATCCCGGGCGTCAGCGGCATCCATATCTGGGGCCAGAAACGATATGCCATGCGCTTGTGGCTTGATCCTTCAAAGATGGCCGGTTACAGCCTCACACCACTCGACGTCAGGAATGCACTGCAGAGAGAGAATGTGGAATTCCCGTCAGGAAGCATTGAGGGCAATACGGTGGAACTGACCATCCGCACCCTTGGGTTAATGTCTACCCCTGACGAATTCAACAACATGATCATCAGTGAAGACAATGGTCGTGTGGTACGGCTCCGGGACATTGGCCGTGCAGAGCTCGGACCAGAAAACCTCCGGGGGATCGTGCGACGCGACGGGGTGCCACTCGTGGGCAATGCCATCGTCCCGCAGCCGGGGTCCAACCATATTGATATCACCGATGAAGTGTATCGCAGGCTGGCCATGATCGAAAGAGACCTCCCGGACGATGTCACAATCAATATCGGGTTTGACAATACCGAGTTTATCCGTTCATCCATCAATGAAGTGCGCAATACGATCTTTATTGCCTTCACCCTGGTGGTGATCATCATTTTCCTGTTCCTGCGCGACTGGCGTACCACCATCATCCCTGTGCTTGTGATCCCGGTGTCACTGATCGGCTCCTTCTTCATTATGTATGCTGCAGGATTTTCCATCAATGTGCTCACCCTGCTTGCCGTTGTGCTGGCCATCGGACTGGTGGTGGATGACGCCATTGTGATGATGGAGAATATCTACGTGAAAATAGAACAGGGGATGAAACCCATCGAGGCCGGGCTTGCCGGCTCCAGGGAGATATTCTTTGCCATCATCGCCACAACCATTACCCTGGTAGCGGTATTTTTCCCCATCGTTTTCCTTGAAGGAATGACAGGGCGGCTGTTCAGGGAATTCAGCATTGTGATCGCCGGCGCTGTGCTGATCTCTTCTTTTGTGGCACTGAGCTTCACCCCAATGATCTCTACCAAGATATTGAAGCAGCGGGTCAGAAAAGGACGGTTTTATACTCATACAGAAGGGTTTTTTAAATCATTGAACCTTACATACACAAATGCCCTGGACCGTTTTCTCTCACGCCGGTGGATGGCCTTTGTCATCCTGTTTGCTGCTGCCGGACTGGTGGTGTTGTTATACAGCAATATTCCGGGTGAGATGGCGCCACTGGAAGACAGGTCGATGCTCACCATCAATGCCCGTGCCCCTGAAGGCACCACTTATGAATTCATGCGCGATTATATTGACGAGATAGCCCTGCTTGCTGAAGAGCTGGTCCCGGAGCGGGAAGCCATTTCTTCCATGGTGTTTGGCGGGTGGTCGAATGTACGTGTGATGTTGAAGAAACCCCGCGAGCGTGATGCCTCACAGCAGGAGATCGCTGACAGGCTCTCGGTTGCCTTGCGCGACAAAACGCGGGCGATAGCCTTTGTGAACCAGCAGTCGACCTTCGGTGGCCGCCGGTCGGGAAGGCCTGTGCAATATGTACTGCAAGCCCAAAGTATTGACCGGCTCAGGGACGTATTGCCCGCATTCATGGAGCGGGCCAATGACAACCCGGTATTGCAGATGGCCGATGTCAACCTGCGATTCAACCTGCCGGAAATGCAAATACATATCGACCGCGACAAAGCCAATGCCATGGGGGTATCCACACACAATATCGGCCAGACCCTCCAGCTGGCACTTAGCGGACAGCGCTTCGGCTATTTTTTCATGCACGGGAAACAATACCAGGTGCTCGGTGAGCTGAGCCGGGAAAACAGAAACACGCCACTTGACCTGAGGTCTCTTTATGTCCGCAACAACCATGGTGACATGATTCAGCTGGACAACCTGGTCTCTTTGCACGAACACACCGCACCACCCCAACTTTACCGTTACAACCGCTTTGTTTCTGCAACGGTTTCCGCCAACCTGGCCCCGGGAAGGACAATTAGCGAGGGCATTGACGAAATGCATAAAATCGCTGACGAGGTGCTGGATGAGACCTTCAGGACGGCATTGGCCGGTGACTCCAAAGACTACGAAGAGAGCTCCTCCAGCCTGGTCTTTGCGTTTGTGCTGGCCATCATCCTGATCTTCCTGGTGCTCTCTGCACAGTTTGAAAGCTTCAAAGACCCGTTCATTGTGATGATGACGGTGCCCCTGGCCATCACAGGTGCCCTGGTGTTCATGTGGTACTTTGGCATTACCATGAATATTTTCAGCCAGATAGGCATCATCATGTTGATCGGCCTGGTGTCAAAAAATGGCATCCTCATGGTGGAGTTCGCCAATCAGCGCAAACAAGCCGGCATGCAGAAGATGGAAGCCATTAAATACGCCGCTGCCGCACGCTTTCGCCCAATCCTGATGACAAGCCTGTCGACCATGCTGGGAGTAATGCCCCTGACGCTTGGATTCGGCGAAGGCGCCGAAGGAAGGATGGCAATGGGTGTGGCAGTGATCGGTGGCCTCGCACTGTCCACCTTCCTCACCCTCTTTGTAGTACCGGCCGTTTATTCATATATTTCAACAGAATCAGCAAACATCAAAGAATCAGAATGATCTCACCGAAACAGGGCAATGTGTTTTATCATCGTTGGCTCATCGACCGGACTGTGAAAACCGGGCACCCTGAACCCCATGCCCCTTAAATGTGGGAAGCATTCCCGAACATAAAAAACTGCAACTTGCAACCACAATTTATAAGCCGATAACAAGACATACCGGTAATGATTATGAAACAGCTTCCACTACACATTCTCGCATTTCTTTTAACTCTCACAGGGCTGCATGCCCAGCAGCAGCTGAGCCTGCAGGATGTGATCGCCATCGGGCTGGAAAACAATTACTCCATCCGGATGGCAAGAAACAATGAACAAGTCTCAACCAACAATTTCAGCCTGGGCAATGCCGGGTTTTTTCCTTCTGTCGACTTGCGCACACAGTATGCCGGCACGTACCAGAACACTGACCGTACTGATTTTGAGGGCCATGGGACCTCCCTGCGCAATATCCACAATACGGTGGCCAATGTGAACATGGGCCTTGGCTGGACCGTCTTCGACGGGTT
The DNA here is from genome assembly GCA_007125585.1 of Bacteroidales bacterium. Classification (GTDB taxonomy): domain Bacteria; phylum Bacteroidota; class Bacteroidia; order Bacteroidales; family UBA7960; genus PUPG01. The sequence goes on along the minus strand of SLCY01000006.1, from coordinate 31,927 downwards.
CCGTGTTCAGACCAGTTATGACAGACTGGCTGTTTTGAAGGAGATGGGTGAACTGAACACCCAAATGGCCATTGAAAATCTTGTAGCGACCATTACAGCCGAATACTATAACCTGATTCAACAACAGCGTTTGCTGACCAACCTGAAGTTTGCAGTGGATCTGTCGAGGGAAAGGATGCGTATCGATGAAGAGCGTTTTCTGATCGGTTCGGGTTCTAAGTTGCAGCTGTTGCAGGCAGAGGTGTTCCTCAATGCCGACAGCTCGCGTATGACAAGGCAGGAGGAGGTGGTAAGGGCGTCGCGTGTGAGGTTAAATGAATTGATGGCCATGGAGGATCTTCGGTTTAACCTTCAGCCTGCAGATACCATTATACCGCTCAACGACATTCTCATCTTCTCCACGCTGGAAGCATCGGTCAGAAAAAACAATACGGCAATACAAATGGCCGCCAGGGACAAAACCCTTTCGCGGCAGGATAAAAAAATTGCCCGATCCCAGGCTTATCCATACGTGAGTCTCAGTACGGCCTATGCTTTTTCGCACAACACCTTTCAGTCGGGGTCCTTCAGTGACCAGCAAACCTACGGGATGAATTATGGGATCACCGTAGGGCTCAACTTGTTCGACGGGCTCAACCAACGCCGCAGGGTAAATAATGCAACCATTGGGGTAGAAAACAGCCGGCTTCGTTATGAAGATATTGAAAACAGCCTGATGGCCGATCTGATCACCACCTATAACATATACCTTAACAACCTTCGCCTGGTGGAAATGGAGTCACAAAATCTCTCAGTGGCCTATGAGACCCTTGCCATCGCCATGGAACGTTACCGGCTGGGTGACCTGTCAGGGATAGAACTGAGGGAGGTGCAAAAAAACCTCCTGGAAGCAGAGGAGCGGCTTGTTTCTATCCAGTACCACGCCAAGTTGGCAGAGATATCGCTGTTGCATTATTCCGGAAGGATCCTGGAGTATTTATAACTCCCATGTCGCCCCTTCTTTTCCGTCTTTTACGGTGATGTTGAGTCTTTCGAGCGCGTCACGAAGCTTGTCCGCAGTGACCCAGTCCTTGCGCCGGCGCGCTTCTTGCCGCAGATCCAGGAGGAGGTCCATCAGGCCGTTGATGATCTCTTTATTTTTTTGGTTGCCTGACTCTTTTTCCTGTGACAAACCGAAGATGTTCACCACGAACTCCCTGAAACAGCCGCGCAGCATGTCAAGGTCAGGGGCACTTAATGTTTCCTGACTGTCTTTGACAGCATTGATGACCTTTACGGCATCGAAGAGGTGGGCGATGGCAATGGGGCTGTTGAAGTCGTCATTCATTGCCTCCTGGCATTTATCAGGCAATGCCGTCAGGTCGGCCGAAGAGGTTGCGGAAGCCTTCAGGTTGTCTAAGGTCTCCATGCCCTGCAACAAACGTTTCAGGCCCCTCTCTGCCGCTTCCAATGCCTCATTGCTGAAATCAAGGGTGCTTCTGTAGTGTGCCTGCAAGATGAAAAAGCGTATGGTCATGGGACTGTACGCCCTGTTTAGCCCTTTGTGGCTGCCTGTGAAAAATTCACGTAAAGTGATGAAGTTGCCCAGCGATTTACCCATCTTCTGCCCGTTGATGGTGATCATGTTGTTGTGCATCCACCAGCGGACTGCATCTTTGCCAAAAGCGGCATTAGACTGTGCGATCTCACATTCATGGTGCGGGAACAGAAGGTCCATCCCGCCACCGTGGATGTCAAATTCGTCGCCCAGGTACTTGGCACTCATGGCAGAGCACTCCAGGTGCCATCCGGGGAAGCCTTCACCCCAGGGCGAAGGCCATCGCATGATATGTCCGGGCGATGCTTTCTTCCATAAAGCGAAATCGGCCGGATGCCGCTTCTCTGCCTGTCCTTCCAGCTCCCTGTTGCCGGCTATCATGTCTTCGATGGCACGGCCACTAAGCTTTCCGTACTGGTACGCTTCGTTGTAGCCCTGAACGTCGAAATATACCGAGCCGTTCACACTATAAGCAAAACCCGCATCCAGGATGGCTTTGACCATTTCAATCTGTTCGATGATATGCCCGGAAGCCCTGGGCTCTATGCTGGGCTTTAGTACGTTCATCTTCTCCATGTCCTCATGATAGCGGTCCGAATAGTATTGTACCACCTCCATGGGCTCCAGTTGCGCTATCCTTGCCTGTTTCGCGATCTTGTCCTCCCCGTGGTCTGCGTCACTTTCCAAATGACCGACATCAGTGATGTTCCGAACATAGCGTACCTTGTATCCAAGATGTTTCAGATACCTGAAAACCATGTCAAAGGTCACCGCCGGCCGGGCATGCCCAAGATGGGCATCACCATAAACCGTGGGGCCGCACACATACAGGCCTACAAAAGGCGGACCCAGGGGAGTGAATGCCCCCTTCCTCCTCGTCAGTGAGTCGTAAATTTTCAATGATTGCGTTGCCATGGTCTTTGTGCTTCTGAGAAAGAACAAAGGTAAAAAACTTTGGTTTCATCCCCCGGCAATACTTTGAGCCGTAAAGAAAAACCATCAGAAAGAGATTGAAACCATTGGAAAAGCACCGGTTATTTTTTTTGAAGCACCTCGAGGGCCTTTTTATAACCCAGGTCAAAAACCTCTCTGGCATTGGCCAGGTCAAGGATACCGTATTTCTGCACCCCTTCGGGTTCGACGTAAATATCGCACTCTTCTTTGCGGCTTTCGGCATGGTTGCGCATTGAAAGGTGGAAGGAGCGAATGGCAATGGTTTTCAGGTTGCTGATATTATATTCCGGGCCAAGAGGGTTTACGTTGATGCCAATGATGGTTTTGCATTGATCTACAAGGGGCTCTACAGGAAAATTGTTAACAATGCCACCGTCAAGGTATTGGTGGCCATCGATATCAACCGGGGGAAACACAACAGGAATGGAAGAGGACGCTTTGATGGCCTGGATGAGGTCGCCTTTGTCAAAACGTGTATATTCGACGGTGTTGATATTTACCGCATGAAGGATCAGTGGGATCTTCAGGTCTTCAAATCGTTTGGCCTTCAGCGTTTTTCTCAGGGTTTTTTCAAAACCTGTCATCTTCAGCAAGCCCTTTTTGGGGATCATCAGCTTTAAGAAGCCCAGCAGGTTCTTGGTGATGAGCGCCTTTAATGCTGCTTCAGCATCCTGGCCATCGGCGTACAAAGCCCCGACGATCCCCCCGGCACTTACGCCTGATATGATATCTGGCCTGATCCCATTTTCTTCCAATGCCTTGATGGCACCAAGGTGAGCAAATCCACGGGTGCCGCCACCGCTGAGCACCAGCCCGTATTCGTATTTCTTTTTCATGGTTTACCTGGTGTTTGTCAAATTCATCTGGGTAACACTGTAAATATAATCAATAAACAGATTCAAAACAAAGCTGTTGACGACAGGGTTAAAGTCAAAAAAGGAAAAGTATTTGGGCTGTCCTGAATTGCGGCAGAAGACCTGTTGCTGTTGCAGGGTAACGGGATTACCGATTCTGCAAAGATTTATGTTGTTGTGTTTGGACAGGTTTTGTTTTTTTATTATTTTTGTTAGGTTAAAATGGTGACGATGAAATCAAGGCACATCTTTACAGGCATTTTGCTCGCACTCACGGTAATGTGCGGTTCACCGCTTGCTGCGCAGGATGGTGCTGAGGGCTTGTTCCAGGACAGGGCCCCTGTTTTCCCGGCAACGCCATATCTCTCCCTTGACATTGGCAGCCGCTTCATGACGGCCGGACCTGCGGGCAACATGTTCACAAACACCATTGCACCACGTCTTAACTGGGATGTAAGCAATGACCTCCAGCTGAACATTGGAACCATCTTTACCTCTGCGCGCTCAGGTACCATGCAGGGGATGTTGCTCCTGGATCAGCCTATGGCCGGTGGTGAACAAATACTTCCCGGCACGGGGGGGCACTTTTTTTCCACCACTGTGTATGCTTTTGGCACTTATCAGGTAAGCCCTCGCCTGAGCCTGACCGGCGGCACCTGGGTTGAGCGGACAAATTATGACTTGCAGGATACGCCCTTCAACCAACAAGGCTTCCAACAAAATCCCAGGGGGATGATGCTTGGTCTTGATTACAAGGTTTCAGAAAATGTTCGATTTGGCGCCGAGGTTGGGTTTTCAAAGGGTTTTGATCCCTATGCCCCGGTGAATTTCCACCAATCTCCCTTTGGAGGCTATCATAACCCAATGCCGTTTTATCGAAGGGGAAGGTGGTAGGAGGCACCGACCATTATTGCCTGTGAATGAAATATTGATGAACGTACATTGCATTTCGGAATCTTTTTGGCTTTCTGCGGGTTTCGATGGTTTGTTTTCTGGTTAATGTTGTTTTCATTTTGGTAGCAGAAAGTTGCAGGAGGCGTCGCACGTGCGATGCCTCCTGCGTCATTTTGGAAGGTTTTTTCAGTAGTCAGGCGGTTTGTCCCGGATTTTGGGGACCCCTTTGTCGGTTCATGGTTATTGCATCTGCAGCCTTAGATTTGTTAATCCGGCACTCCGGGCAATGGTGACAACGTTGCTGTACTCCGAACGTGTGATGCGCCTGGCAATTTCCGGATGGTCGAAGGCTTTGAACATGGGCGTATACTGTGACATGATGTTGAGGTAGGTCTCTTTGGGCAGGTTGTTGGCGATCCAGCGTACGACCCTGTCGCTTCTGGCCACGTTTTGGGGCATCACAAGGTGACGGATCATCAGTCCCCGGTTCATCAATCGCGTGTCAGCATCGGCATGGGCCACGCCCACCTGCCGGTGCATTTCAAGCATGGCTCTCTGTGCCACTTCCGGATAGCAAACTGCTCCCGGCGAATATTTGTCGGCAGCATCCGGATCGGCGTACTTGAAGTCTGCCAGATAAATGTCCACGACCCCATCCAGGAACTCCAGGACTTCTACTTTTTCCCATCCACTGGTATTGTAGACCAAAGGGATGTTCAGACCGTCAGGTACGGCCTGGTCCAATGCAAGGAGGATGTGTGGGATATAATGTGAGGGTGTCACTATATTGATGTTATGGCACCCACGGCGTTGCAGCATCAACATCATGTCTGCCAGCTGGCGTGTGTTGTATTTCCGCCCATGGCCAAGCTGGCTGATCTCATAATTGATGCAAAAAACACAAAGCATCGAGCAATTGGTGAAAAATATGGTGCCGGAACCGTTTCTCCCAACCAACTCCTCCTCTTCGCCAAAATGTGCACTGGCAGATGACACCTCCAGATCGCCATTGGCATTGCAGTCGCCCCGCTGCCCCCTCAACCGGTCCGTTTCACATTCGCGAGGACATAGGTCGCAATGACGCATCCTCTCCCTAAGAACCTGTCCCCGGGCCTTTAGCTCCCCGGTATGATGCAGTCTGATGTACCCGGGTGTGTATGATGATCGGTGTGTATCCATCGTACGATGATTTGCAGCGGTTATGGTATTGAAAAAAACCCCTTTCAACAACAGGCTGTCAGCCATGGCGGCAGCAGGCAATGCAGCCATTGTGCGTAAAAAACGACGGCGGTCATGCTTAAACATGGCTAAATTGTATTTTCTACAAATTGATGGTTTGACATCCAATGATTAACAAAAAATAAAGATAATAAAAACAACTGGAATAAAAAAAATCATGGCATCAATCAAACATTTTCGCCCGGCTAATCATTAATGGGTTACAGGGCCAAATGTTTTTACATTAAGCGCAAGGCTTATCCCCGCACAAAAAAAGTTGCACAAAACAGAATATATATTTACATTTATCGCTTGAAATCATAAACGAAAAGGAGGCTTAATATGGCAAATTTATCAACAAAATACATGGGTTTGACGCTGAAGAACCCTCTGATAGTCGGTGCGTGCAACCTCAGCATGGAGACGGATGTGGTCAGGAAAATGGAGGAAGCCGGTGCATCTGCCATCGTTTTTAAATCCTTATTTGAAGAGCAGATCAATCTGGAAAGCCTTCAAATGGAGGAAGAACTGAATGAATATGCAGAGCGCCATGCTGAGATGATCAGCCTTTTTCCCGGCATCAGGCATGCGGGGCCTGAAGAGCATTTGGAAAAGCTGGCTGCGTTGAAAAAAGCGCTGGACATACCAGTCATCGGGAGCCTTAATTGTGTGAATGCGGAAACATGGGTGGAGTATGCCGTGGAGATGGAAAAAACCGGTGTGGATGCACTTGAGCTGAACTTTTATGCCAACCCCGCAAGCTTTGAAACATCTTCCTGTGATCTGGAAAAGGAACAGTTAAAGATCATCAAAGATGTCATGGCAAAAGTGGATATCCCGGTCAGTGTCAAGATGAGCCCTTTCTACTCCAATCCTTTGCAGCTGATCCGCCGTTTGGATGAGGAGGGTGTTGCCGCATTCGTATTGTTCAACAGAATGTTTCAGCCGGACATTGATCCTGGCAAGCAAGATCATCACTTTCCGTTCAATTTGAGCCAGCCGAATGATTATCGTTTGCCCTTACGTTTTGCCGGTCTGTTGTACAAAGAGGTCAAGGGGAGCATTTGCAGCAATACGGGCATTTTTAGCGGTGATGACATGGCAAGGCTGATTCTTGCAGGTGCCGATTGCGTACAGGTAGTCAGTGCTGTGTACAAGCACAAGGTTTCTCACCTGGCAAGGATGCTCAAAGAACTTTCGGCATGGATGGACGATAAGGGGTATGCCGGGTTGGATGACTTCCGCGGCAAATTATCCAAAGCAAACATGAAAGATCCTTATGCTTATCAGCGGGCGCAATATGTTGACCTGCTGATGAAGCCGTTTGAGTTGCTTAGGAAGTATCCCCAGGTATAACTCCGGTCCAACTTTGCTTAGCGCTCCCGGTATTTTTCAAGGCGGACAAACGAAATGCTCTCATGGTGTTGAGCTTTCAGCAGTTAACGCCATGCTGCTTTATGAAAACCCGGTCTCGGCCCTGGAAGGTTAAAACGGACAATCCCTTTCTGGTGGTTCCCTACAATTCTTCGTTGTTATCGTGCTGGGCTACCACCTTGAGGGTGTCATGTGCGATCACCAGTTCTTCATTGGTCGGGACCACCATCACTTTTACTTTTGACTCTTGTTTGGATATCATTTCCAGGTTGCCACGCAGCCCGGTGTTTTTTTCCACATCGAAGGTCACGCCGAGGAACTCCAGGTCTTTAAGGATCTCTTCCCTGGTCTCCGGTCCGTTTTCACCAACACCTCCGGTAAAGACAATCAGGTCTACACCTCCCATGGCGGCAGCATAGGCGCCGATGTATTTAATGATCCTGTACACATACATGTCCAGGGCCAGCTGTGCCCTTTTGTTGCCCTCGTTCCATGCGGCATTTTCAACGTCGCGCATGTCATAGGAGACACCACTCACGCCCAGTATGCCGCTTTTTTTGTTGATCAGGTTGTTTGCATCATCCAGGCTGAGGCCTTTTTTATTCATGATATAGAGCAGGGCGCCAAGATCCAGGTCACCGGTCCTGGTGCCCATGATCAGGCCTTCAACGGGGGTCAGACCCATGGAAGTGTCTATCGACCTGCCGTTTTTGATGGCTGCTATGGATGCACCATTGCCAAGGTGGCATGTGATGGCTTTCACATGGTCCTTGCGCATGAACAATGAATCGCAGGCTTTCTCAAAAACATATTTATGGCTTGTGCCATGGAAGCCATAGCGCCTGATCTTGTCTTTTTTATATAGCTCATAGGGAAGCCCGTACATATAGGCATGTGGCGGAATGGTCTGGTGAAAGGCGGTATCGAATACGGCCACCTGGGGTACGGTGGGAACCAGCTTTTCCATCGATACGATCCCTTTAAGGTTGGCCGGATTGTGTAATGGCGCAAGCTCTATCACCTCTTCGATGTTTTTCTTCACTTCATCGGTGATCAGGGCGCTGGCACTGAAATTCTCCCCGCCATGCGCCACCCTGTGCCCCACAGCAATGATATCATTCACACTTTGTATAACACCATGATTGGGGTCAAGCAATGCTTTCAATATCATGTTAATGCCAATCTCGTGGTTTTTAACATCCTGGATCAGCATGTAAGGATCTTTGCCTTTCGGCTGATGTTTGAACTCGCTGTCTTTAAGGCCTACTCTTTCAAGCAACCCTTTGGCCAACAGTTCTGCATTGTTGGCCATGTCGATCAATTGATATTTAATGGAAGAGCTTCCGCAATTGAGAACTAGGATTTTCATTTGTTTGGACAAGTTTTTAGATGATGTTGACAATATGGCATGAGCCCATGATGGTTATTCTGCTGCCTGGTTTACTGTAATGGCGACAAGGTTTACAATGTCTTCAACGGAGCATCCCCTTGACAGATCATTGATGGGGGCTGCCATTCCCTGTAGTACAGGCCCCACGGCCCCGGCCCCGGCAAGTCGTTGTACCAGCTTGTAAGCAATATTGCCGACCTCCAGGTTTGGGAAGATCAACACATTCGCATTCCCGGCAACGGGACTTCCGGGAGCCTTGATCTTTCCGATGGCTTCTACAATGGCAGCATCAGCCTGCAACTCTCCGTCTATCAAAAGGGAGGAGTCCATTTCCTTAGCCAGCCTGGTGGCTTCAACCACCTTTTCTGCCATGGGGTGTTTGGCACTCCCTTTTGTGGAAAAGCTCAGCATGGCAACCCTTGGTTCAATCCCTGCAATGGCACCGGTGGTACGGGCCGTCATCACCGCGATCTCTGCCAGCTCCTTTGCACTGGGATCAGGGTGAACAGCACAGTCAGCAAATACAATGACCCCATTCTCACCCCAGTGGCTTTCACCCATGATCATAATAAAGGCACCCGATACAACGCTGATGCCCGGCAATGTTTTTATAATTTGAAACGCCGGACGCAAAACATCCCCCGTAGCGTTCATGGCACCGGCTACTTCACCGTCGGCAACCCCGTTCTTTATCAACAATGTGGCCAAATACAACGGGTCTTCAACAAGCCCTGCGGCCTCCTCCCTTGTCAGCCCTTTGTGCTGCCGAATTTCATATAGCATCTCTGCATATGCTTCTTTCTCTTCAAAATGCCCGGGGTCTATGATCGTCGCCCCTTCAATCGCTTTGAGCCTGTTTTCACCCGCAGCTTCAACGATCTTTTTGTGATCGCCCAATAGGATAATGCGGGCAATGCCTTCAGCAAGAATGATGTCTGCAGCTTTTAATGTCCGCTCCTCAATGCCCTCGGGCAGGACAATGGTTTTGTTATGTGTTTTTGCTTTCTCCCTGATCGATTCAAGTAATTGCATCTGGATTATAAACGGATTATATATAGTGGATATGATTGAATTTCAATGGGCAACAAAATTAGGATTAATTTGATTTTCCTCAAAGATTTTTATGTTATTTTTTTGTTATCATTATTTAATAATTCCCCAGCTTTTGTTAAACAAATAACATTGACAGTTGTTGTGACCATTTTTCAGCGATGGTTTGTCGGAAACCACGGAATGTTGAATTAAACCATGGGGGCAAAGGCCAACCAGAAGTTCTGTAAAAGAATTACTTTTGCAAGAAAAATGTATGCTTCCATCCCTGATCATTAAAGCATGCGTATTTCTGCTGATGGTTTTTCAGCCTCTCCGGCCCGTGGACGGTGAAGAAATTGGTTTTCCCGGCCCTCACCCCTTGTTTTCTGATACCGTCCATGATGTTTTACACGATTCCCTTCAGGTGACAAGGTCAGAGGCGTTTTATGATGGCGCGCATTTGCTTTCATCAGACGCTGACCTCGTGATCATCCTCAAAACAGAGCATCCGTCGGATGATTGGATCGTCTATGTGTTCATATTGAGTCTTGCATCCATTGCAACCGCCCGTTTTTTCTTCCCGGGGCGGATCAGGCTGATCATTAAAGCTGCCGTTAGCCTGAACCATTTCTCCCTGGCAGAAAAAGAGGGGGCCATTTTTCACGAAACACCGGGCCTGTTGCTTATTGTCAACTTTATACTTGTCATTTCCCTGCTGACATATCAAAGTTTAAACGGCCTTGGCCTGCCTTCAAAATTGCTAGACGTACAGCCCCCGCTGTTATATGGCCTGATAATCATGTTTTTTTCGCTGTTTTATCTTTTTAAGCGACTGATGATGGGGTTCTTGGCATGGGTTTTTCAAACCCGCAGGGGTACGGCGATCTATTTAAGCAACATTTTTGTCTTCAATCAGTTTGCGGGGCTGGCCATCCTGCCACTGGTGTTCCTCCACGCCTTCAATCCTACGTTATATGGGTTATATGCCGCATGGATACTGATCATTCTGGTCAATCTCTATAAAGTGGTACGTGGTGTCACCATGGGGTATCGTGCATCGGGCTTTTCAGTGTATTACTTATTTTTGTACCTTTGTGGCGTTGAACTGGCACCTTTGCTAATGATAGGGAAAGCGGCGAATATTTATTTGTTTAGTTAATCATTAAAGAGAGAGGAGACGCGCTTTTGAAGGTTAAATACGTTTTAATATCGCAACCACCGCCGGAAAATGACAAATCGCCTTATGCCGATTTGATCGATGAACACAACCTGAGTGTTTGTTTCCGGAAATTCATTAAAATTGAAAGTGTCGGCGCCCGGGAATTCAGAAAAAACCGTATTCAGATCCCTGAACATACGGCGATCATTTTTACCTCCAAAAACGCCATTGACCATTTCTTTAGCCTTTGTGAGGAGTTGCGGGTTCAGATATCTGAACAGATGAAGTATTTTTGCACCTCGGAGGCCATTGCACTGTATCTTCAGAAATACGTTCAGTTCAGGAAACGCAAGATATTTTTCGGAAAAAACCATTTCACCGATCTCATGGATGTGATTAAAAAGCACAAAGACGAAAGGTTTCTCTTCCCTTGTGCCGAAAACCATAAGAAGGAGATCCCCCAGCTGCTCAGGCAAAACAAGATCAAATTCTCAACTGCACCGATATACCGGTCTGTTCCGGAAGATATTTCCGATATCGAGATCAACAAATACCACATGTTGATCTTCTTCAGCCCTTTCGGCATCCAGTCATTGCGGTTAAACTTCCCGGACTATGCACAAGGGGATGCGGTTATTGCCACCTTTGGAAAGGCAACGCTAAAAGCAGCTGAAAAAGATGGCTTGAAGGTGCAGATCACAGCACCTACAAAAACGGCCCCATCCATGGTGATGGCGATTCAGGAGTTCCTGGAAAACCAGAAAAAAAAATAAGCCCAGGCAGCTAACGCGCCATTATCACACAGACTTACCCGGCGGCATGGTTACTTTTAAAAAGAACGAACGGCTGGCTAACTTTCGCCTGCGCACACTGCTTTTCAAAAAAGGAAAGCTGTTTTTTCAATATCCTGTCCGGGTTATCTATCTTTGCATGCCCAGGGAAAAATGCTCCGAAATGTTTTCCGATAAGCAGTCAGTGCCAGCCAGCGGGTTGTTTCCTTCACCGGCCAAATGCCTTATCGGGGTATCCGGCAGACAGATTAAAGGGGCCGTCGACAGAAACCATTTGAAACGACTGGTAAAAGAAGCGTATCGTCAAAACAAAAGCCCGCTTTACTCGTTTTTAGAAAAGAGGAATGCAGTATGCATGCTGGCTCTCATCTATGCCGTTGACAAAAAGATGCCTTATGCTGCAATAGAAAACAGTGTGCAGAAATCCTTGCTGAAACTGAAGGAAAAAATTGAGGATGATGGATTACAGGAACTTCATGCATCCAACCAAAACTGATTGCGCATGAAGGCCGTTGCAGAGGTGATAAAAAAAGCGCTGGGCTGGCTGTTCATCGCGATGATCCGTTTTTACCAGGGAGCCATTTCACCCTATCTGCCACCTTCGTGCCGATATACCCCTACCTGCTCCCGGTATGGGGTGGAAGCAATACAAAGGTACGGCCCGTTCAAAGGGGGATGGCTGACCCTGAAACGTTTTTCATCATGCCATCCATGGGGCGGCAGCGGCCATGATCCGGTACCCTGAATATTGATCATACCGATAATCAACCAGGACAAGTTCAGAATGCCTGGTAAACAAGGAAATGAACACATGAAAGACCGGTTGCGAACGGTCTCATTAAATAATGGAACCATGAACCATCTAAGAAAAATTACGTTGAAGATCAAAGTAGTCCTGTTGATCGCAATCTTCGCCTCGTCTGCCATCCTGCTGACAAGTGCCGGCAGCAAGAATTTTGAGATCACCAGGAACCTCGACATTTTCTCGACCATGTTCAGGGAACTGGTTGTGAATTATGTCGACGATATCAACGTTTCAGGCATGATGAAAGCAGGCATTGACGGTATGTTGTCGACCCTCGACCCCTATACCACCTTTATCCCTGAATCTGAAATTGAAGATGTCCGCTTTATGACCACCGGACAGTATGGTGGCATCGGCGCCCGGATACGCCCGAGGGATGACCGGATGATGATCGTGGAGCCCTACAAAGGGTTTCCGGCCTACAAAGCCGGATTGTTGCCGGGCGACATCATTCTCGAAATTAACGGCCAGTCAGTCCAGGGTCGAAATGAGGATGAAGTAAGGACGTTGTTGCAGGGTCAGCCCGGGACCTCATTGAGCCTTGTGATTGAACGTGATGGTGAGCCGCGTAACAAAAGCCTGGAACGGGAGGTGGTGCGTGTTGACAACATCCCTTATTACGGGATGCTCGACGAGAACACCGCATACATCAAACTTACCGGGTTTACGCAACGGGCAAGCCGGGAGGTAAGGGAGGCCTTTCAGGAACTTGATCAAGCCCATGATGTGGAAGCTGTGGTGCTGGATTTGCGCGACAATGGAGGCGGACTGCTTCATGAAGCGGTCAACATCACCAACTTTTTCGTTGAGAAGGACCAACTGGTGGTCAGCACCAAAGGCAGACTGCCAGAACGCAGTACCACCCACCGTACATTAAATGACCCCATCGACCTGAACATCCCGCTTGCGGTGCTGGTGAACCGCCGCAGTGCGTCGGCTTCTGAAATTGTGGCGGGAGCCATCCAGGATTTTGACAGGGGGGTGGTCATTGGCCATAGGACGTTCGGCAAAGGATTGGTGCAGAATGTAGTACCCCTTAGCTACAACACCCAGCTCAAGATAACGGTTGCCGAATATTTTATTCCCAGCGGACGCAGCATACAAGCCATCAACTATGCTGAAAGACATGAAGACGGCAGTGTGGCCGAAATCCCGGATTCGTTGAAAACACCCCATGAAACCCACGGCGGGAGAAAGGTTTACGACGGCGGGGGAATAGAACCTGACCTCACGGTAACAAGGCCTTCACCCGCGCATGTTACAAGTAGCCTGATACAACAACTGATGATATTTGACTTTGCCACGCACTTTCAACGCCATAACGACTCCATCCCCGCCCCTGAAGACTTCTTGATATCGGATGACATTTACCGTGAATTCCTTGAATTCATCGAAAGAAATGATTTTTCGTACCAGACAGAAAGCGAGAATTTATTGAATGAGCTTCAACAGGCAGCAAATAAAGAACAATATTATGACGCCATAGTGGATGGGCTGGAAAATCTCCAACAAATGATACACCAGGAAAAGGCGCAGGACCTTATCACTTTCCGCCGGGAGATCGAACAGCTGTTGCGTGAAGAGATCGTTTCCCGCTACCATTACCAGCAAGGAAGGGTCATTGTATCGCTGGCCGCCGACCCGGATGTTGACAAAGCCTTGAATTTGCTGGCTGACCGGCAGTCCTATCATAATATACTGGCCGGCATAGAATGAACCAACCGTTTGGCTGATGCGTTCCACACGAAAAACCATCCATCAATGGATCTATATCGGCGGCCTTACCCTCCTGGCCATCGGCCTTCCCTCGTCGGTTTTCCTTATGAGTGTTTCCCAGATCATCCTTTTTTTAAACTGGTTGGCAGAGGGGAACATTCACACCAAGGCCAGAAGGTTTTTTCAGCATAAGGCCGCGTTGATTTTTGCTTCCATCTACCTTGTGCACATCATTGCGCTTTTCTATTCCTCTAACTGGGACTACGGAATCAGTACCCTGCGAACCCGGCTGCCCATATTTTTGCTGACCTTCGTGGTGGTTAGCTCCGACCCCATCCCAAACGGGTCTAAAAAGTGGATCCTGCTTGCATTTTCAGCAGCCATCACAATCGTTTCCTTTTTTTCTGTTCACACTTATCTTTCAGGTGCTTACATTGACTACAGGGAACTATCCCCTTTCATCTCTCATATCCGGCTCAGCCTGATGGTGGCTCTCTCTGTGTACCTGTTGTTGTATCTGGCAAGGGATGCATTCCGCGACCAGGTTTTCTGGTCGCGACTTTCCTTCGGACTGGCTGCATGGCACATTATCTATCTCTTTTTGCTGCACTCCTTGTCGGGTATCATCGTTTTTATCGCGATGCTGCTGGTACTGGCCATCAAAACAGCCTTGTCACGAAATGTTTTACGGCGCCGCATTGCCATTACCGGAATACTGCTGTGTGTCGCATCCGGGATATCACTGTCGGCCTTTTTATGGCAAAACGTTACCCGTGAAGTGCAAACCGACCTGGCAGAACTGGATGAATACTCAGCTCAAGGCAACCCCTATATGCATGACAAGGGGCGGCATTTGCGCGAAAATGGACACCTTGTTTATATTTATATTGCAGAAGAAGAGCTCAGGGATGCATGGAACTCTCGCAGCGCACTCGATTTTTACGGTCATGACCGGCGGGGTGACCCAATCAAGGATGTGTTGTACCGGTATATGACCTCCATGGGGTTGCGAAAGGATGTGGATGGCCTCAGCAGGTTGAGCGACAGTGATGTGGAGGCAATCGAGCAGGGTGTCACCAATGTCCTTTATACGCACTGGCCATGGATGCTCACACGCCTGCATCAAACCATGTGGGAACTTCAGCATTACAGAATCACTGGCGACCCCTCCGGACATACCCTGTCCCAGAGAATGGCGTTCTGGCAAGCAGCATGGGAAGCCATCCGGAAAAAGCCCTTGATGGGATGGGGTACCGGCGACATCAGGGAAGCAGCCCATTACGGACTTCAACAAATTGATTCCCCCCTGACGTTTGAAAGGTGGATGAAACCCCACAACCAATACCTCTCTTTTGCCGTGCTGTTTGGAATACCCGGCGCACTATGGATATTGTTCGCCATGGTATATCCCGCAAAAATGACAGACAGGTTCAGGCATTTCCCCTTTCTTGCATTTTTTGTGATACTGTCGATCTCAATGCTCAATGAGGATACCATTGATACACAAGCGGGATTGTCTTTTTTCGTGTTTTTCTGCAATTATTTTTTGTTTTTAAAGGAAACGCCCGTGAAAAAACCGAAAGAACAGAATAATGGGAGGACGGGCGACTGAAAAGCCAATGGGCCGTATTGTCAAAAAATGAAGAGGATTGTATGGAGAAGAAACTGCAGGCGTTCATTAATGAATACCGTGAAAAGGTATCAAAGATCGAAAGGGAAAAGCACAAGGCTTATTTCGATGCAGCGGTTACTGGCCGTAAGGAGTTTTATGACCGTTATGCACGGCTGGAGATAAAACAGACCCGTTTTCTCAGTGACAGCGGAAGCTACCGGTTCCTGGAGGCATTACAGGCCGGTGATGCTGTTGAGGATCCCCTGCTGAAACGTCAGGCATGGGTGTTGTCCCTTATTTACAAAGCCCACCAGGTCCCTGATAATATCCAGGAAGAGATCATTCAACTTGAAACACGTGTGGCCCATAAGTTTTCACTTTTTCGTGCTGAGGTGGGAGGACGGCGACTGACCGACAACAAGGTTGAAGAAATTCTGGAGACTTCGCAAAACAGTACGGAGGTGGAAGCGGCCTGGAAAGCTTCAAAGATGGTTGGCGGACTGGTAGAAAAAGATGTCCGGAAACTGGTGGCTTTGCGAAACAGGGCGGCGAATATGCTGGGATATCCCAACCATCATTACATGACCCTGCAGCTTAGCGAACAAGATCCTGAAACGGTCAATGCTTTGTTTGACCAGTTGGACGGGCTGACAGAAAAGGTGTTTCAGTCCGCCAAGGATCGTTTGGATCGTTTCCTCTCAAAAAAATTTGACATTGCCATATCGGCGCTTCGTCCCTGGCATTACCAGGACAGGTTTTTCCAGGAGGCGCCGAAGATCACGAAGTTAGACCTTGACAGATGGTATGCCGGCCAGGACCTGGCCCATTTGACGGAAAAATATTTTGCAAGTATTGGCATGCCGTTAGATGACCTTATTAGGAACAGCGACCTTTATGAGAAGCCGGGCAAGAACCAGCATGCTTTTTGTATCCATATTGACCGTTATGGTGATGTTCGTGTACTGTGCAACATCCGGTCCAACCGGAGGTGGATGAATACCATGTTGCATGAGTTCGGACATGCTGCATACGAAAAATACTATGATGATGGTCTGCCATTTGTCCTGCGTGAGCCTGCGCATATTTTCTCTACGGAGGCTGTTGCCATGTTTTTCGGGCGGATGGCTTCTGACCCCCTGTGGATGAAAGCCATGGGTATCATTGATGCTGAAGAGGCCGGGAAAAGCATCGCTGTTTCACGCGACATCATGCAACTGGAGCAATTGGTGTTTTCACGCTGGGCGCAGGTGATGTACCGCTTTGAACACTCTATGTATGCCAATCCGGAGCAGGACCTTAACAGATTATGGTGGTCATTGGCAGAACGTTACCAGGGACTGACCCCTCCTGACGATATTTCTTATCCCCACTGGGCTTCCAAGATCCATCTGGCCACTGCACCCTGTTATTATCATAACTACCTCTTGGGTGAATTGCTGGCGAGCCAGTTCTATGCCCATATTGATGGAATGTTGCCCGCGTGCTCAACCGGTTGCGGCTATGTGGACAACCCCGATATTGGGCGTTATTTCAAAGAAAAAGTGTTTGCCCCCGGTGCACGTTTCCATTGGTCGGAGATGATACGCCGGGCCACAGGCAGCCAGCTGGACCCAGGGTTCTATGCCAGGCTGTTCACTTCACCATAAGGTGTACCGGACCCTGCTGGTCGCGCTTATTCCCCGAAGAGTCCCCTGACCGGGCAGCCAACCACAACAGGAACATAAGCCAAACAATAAAAGAAGTGCCAACCTGTAGGAGCTGTTTTACAGAAATGGCCATCGGTGAGTCCATGGGCAAGGTACCTGGCATGCAGGGCCGTCAGCCTGAATTTTCAAAGGATTCCAGTGCCAGGTGGGCGGCTTCCCATTCAGCTTCATGTTGGCGCAGGCGCTCCTTGATGTGTTCATATTCGGAAAAGACCTCTCCGCTGTCAACCTTTTCCTTGTTTAACGAAGGATTGGCGATCATTTCTTCCAAACGGGTGACTTCTTTTTCAAGGCTTTCGATCGCCTTTTCGCAATCAGCGACATGTCGTTGAAGCCGCCGAAGCTCACGTTCATATTCTTTCTTCTGCTCATAAGAACGCCGGCCGACAGATGCCTTCTCACCGCTTTGTTTTGTCTTTTCGGAAACAGCTTCCAGGGCATTCAGGGATTCGATGCGCCGGGCAGAAATGAAATCATAAATATCGCCGATAAACTCTTTGATATGGCGGTTCCTGAACTCGTAAACCTTTTCCGTGAGCCCTTGAAGGAAGTCACGGTCGTGGGAAACGACGATGATGGTGCCTTCGAACTGCAAGAGCGCATTCTTCAGGATATCTTTGGAACGCATGTCGAGGTGATTGGTGGGCTCGTCAAGCACCAGCAGGTTCACAGGTTCCAGCAGTAACCTGGCGATGGCCAGCCGTGCCTTTTCTCCGCCCGAAAGGACCCTGACCCTCTTTTCGATATCGTCTCCGCTGAAAAGAAAACCACCGAGAATGCTGCGCACATGTTTGCGCACATCCCCAACAGCCACATCATCGAGGGTCTGAAACACGGTCTTATTGCCATCAAGGTATTCTGACTGGTTCTGGGCGAAGTAGCCTATCTTCACCCTGTGCCCCAGACTGATGATCCCCCTGTGGTCCAGGTCACCATTGATGATGCGCGCCAATGTTGTCTTGCCCTCTCCGTTGCGTCCGACAAAAGCAATGCGCTCACCCCGCCCGATGATAAAGTTCAGGCCTTGCAGCACATGATTGTTGCCGAAACTTTTACTGATGTTTGTGGCCTCCAGGCTGATCTTCCCTGAAGGGGGTGCTTCGGGGAAACGAAAATGAATAGCGGTTTTGTCGAGTTCGTCCACTTCCACCTTTTCCATCTTCTCCAGCAGCTTGACTTTTGATTGCACCTGGCGGGCTTTGGTGGCTTTTGCCCGGAAGCGGGTGATGAAGCGTTCTATCTGTGCTATTTCACGCTGCTGGTTGTTGTAGGCCGCCATTTCTCGCTCCATGCGCTCTTCTCTCAACATCTCGTAATCGGAATAACAGGCCTTGTAATCATACATTTTGCCCAGGCTCAGTTCGATGGTCCGGCTGGTGATGTTGTCAAGGAATGCCCTGTCGTGGGAGACCAGCATCACAGCACCCGGGTAATCCAGCAGGAAGTTCTCCAGCCACTGAATGGATTCGATGTCGAGGTGGTTGGTGGGCTCGTCCAACAAAAGCAGCTCCGGACTTTGAAGAAGCAGTTTTGCCAGCTCGACACGCATCTGCCAGCCTCCGCTGAACTCTTCCAGGGGCCTCTCAAGGTCTTTGCGGTCAAAGCCCAGGCCCAGCAACACCTTTTCGGCCCGCGCAGTCTGGGTGCTGCCACCCAACAGCTCATAGCGCTCGCCGGCCTCCGCCAGCCGCTGAGCTTTTCCCTGGTACTCTTCGCTTTGGTAATCAGACCTTTGAGTCACCTCTTCGGTCAGTTTTTTGATCTGCTTTTCGAGAGATTTTTCTTCAGAAAAGGCATTAAGTGTTTCTTCCAACACACTTTGCCGGCTGTGAAAATGCATCTCCTGCGGCAGGTACCCCACCTTGCTGCCCGAGGGGATCGACACCCTGCCATGTTCCGGCCGGAAGCTGCCGGTGATAATCTTCATCAGCGTGGTCTTACCGGCACCGTTCTTCCCCACCAGCCCGATACGGTCGCGCCTGTTGATGATGAAGCTTACATCATCAAATAACACTTCGCCGGTGAATTGAACAGACAGGTTGCTGACGGAAAACATGTTGAAGTTAGGGTTTAAGGCCCGGGTTTTCAGGCTTTGCCTTGTGTATACGTTTTAAATGGTTTTCAGGTGCAGTTCCCTGAGTTGTCCCGGATCGATGGGACTGGGGCTGTCTATCATCACATCGCGGCCGGCATTGTTTTTCGGAAATGCAATGTAGTCGCGGATGGTTTCCGAGCCCCCGAAGAGCGCACACCAGCGGTCGAAGCCAAATGCCACACCGCCATGGGGCGGGGCCCCATACTGGAAGGCACTCATCAGGAAGCCGAACTGCTTCTTCGCCTCTTCGGGGGTGAAGCCAAGTGCCTCGAACATCATCTCCTGCAGGGGACGGTCAAATATCCGTATTGAACCGCCACCAATCTCCACCCCGTTGATCACCATGTCGTAGGCGTTGGCACGGACCCGCCCGGGATCTTTGCCCAGCAGTGGGATGTCCTCTTTGAGTGGCGAAGTGAAGGGGTGGTGCATGGCATGGTAGCGCTGGGCTTCGCCATCCCACTCCAATAACGGAAAATCTGTCACCCACAGGCAGGCATAGGTGTTGGGGTCGCGGAGCTCCAGCCGCTTGCCCATTTCCAGCCGAAGCTCGCCCATGGCCTTCCTGGTTGCATCAGCCTCTCCGGCCATGATCAGCAGCAAGTCGCCTGGCACGGCATCAAAAGCGTCGGCCCATGACTTCAGCCGCTCTTGCCCGAAAAATTTGTCAACAGATGACTTGAAGCTGCCATCTTCGTTATATTTTACGTATACCAGCCCTTTGGCACCGACTTGGGGCCTCCTCACCCATTCGATGAGTGCATCCAGCTGCTTCCGGCTGTACCCGGCGCATCCTTCAGCGCAGATACCCGCCACCAGCTCCGCCTGGTCAAACACCTGGAAGCCATGGTCCTTTGCCAGCCCGTTGAGATCCACAATGCGCATCCCGAAACGGGTGTCGGGCTTGTCGCTTCCGTAGTATTTCATGGCCTCCTGGTAGCTTATGCGGTCGAAACGTATGTTTTCAACCCCCTTGACGACTTTGAACAAATGCCTGGCCAGCCCTTCGAAGGTGTCCAGCACATCGTCGCGTGTCACAAAAGACATTTCGCAATCTATCTGGGTGAACTCGGGCTGGCGGTCGGCACGCAGGTCTTCGTCGCGGAAGCATTTCACGATCTGGAAGTATCGGTCGAGACCGCCTACCATCAACAGCTGCTTGAAAGTTTGCGGCGACTGGGGAAGGGCATAAAACTGACCGGCATGCATGCGCGAAGGGACCACAAAATCGCGGGCACCCTCCGGGGTAGACTTGATCAGCACCGGAGTTTCTACTTCGATAAAGTCCTGACCATGAAGATATTTCCTGGTCTCCAGCGCCATCTTGTGGCGAAGCTCCAGGTTGCGACGGACCACCTCGCGGCGAATATCCAGATAGCGGTACTTCATGCGGAGCTCATCGCCACCGTCTGTTTCTTCTTCGATAGTGAAGGGCGGGGTTTGCGATTCGTTGAGTACCTGTAACTCCGAAACGATGATCTCAACGTCACCCGTGGGCATCTTTGGATTTTTATTGCTGCGCTCGGTGACCTGCCCCATTACCTTCAACACGTACTCGCGACCTGTTGAACGGGCTTGTTGGCAAAGTTGTGCATCGGTCTCCATGTTGAAGGCCAGCTGGGTGATGCCGTAACGATCGCGCAGGTCGATGAAGGTCATCCCCCCCAGGTCGCGGGAGCGATGCATCCAGCCGCAAAGGGTTACTTGTTTTCCTGTGTCGTCGATGCGGAGCTCTCCGCAGTTATGTGTTCTGAGCATGGGTATCGTGTTTTATTCCAGGAAGCAAAGGTATGAAGAAAGTTGTTTTGTTGGATGTTGCTTTATTTATCTTTGTACCATATATGGTTTAGATTCCATACAATAAAAATTGACAAACATGTTTAAATCGTTAAAACGATCGTTCCAACGACTGTTCTGGGGGTACTCAGGTGATAAGTACTATGGCCGGCTGGCTAGAAAATATCAGAAAAAGAGAGAGAAAAAGAAGTGGTGGCATGAGGAAAACAGGGTGGTCCATAATTTTTTGCAAACCTTGCCCGATGGTATTTCCATATTGGATGTCCCTTTTGGCACGGGACGGTTTGTACCATATTACCTGGAGAAGGATATGAAGGTGTATGGGCTGGATTCTTCACCGGAGATGCTTGGTGCTGCCAGGGAAATATTGGGTGAGGATTTCAAGAAGTGTGAGACAGTGGCAGGCGATGCGGCTCAGCTTCCCTTTGAAGACAACTTTTTTGATCTGGTGGTCTGCTTTCGCTTTCTACAGTCCATCATCCCATACCGTGTAGTCAAAACAGTATTGAAAGAGCTACACAGGGTAACCCGTTCACAGGCACTGCTTGAGTTGAAGGTAAGACATGAAAGCCTCAAAGATGCCCGGCATCCCAAAGAGAACAAATCCATTCGTGATACATTGAAATTGAGAGATATTAAGATGCTATTGGGTAAATCTGGTTTTGAGATAGCGGAGATTATCCCTATCAGTCAAAGAAAAACCCACGTACTTACAGCCTTTGTCTGCAGGAAAAAATAACACACTCGCCCATTCGTTCTGGTTTAGTTGGCAACCGGGGGGGGGTGACTCCTTATCCGATAATGTGTTAAAGCTTTCCCCCCATTTGCCAAAAGCGTTTTTGTATGCACGATGCAAACTCTACCTGAAGAAGCCGGAATGTAAATTATGGATTTGGGCATTCACCCGGCTCACCTCCCCCGGTTCACCATGCCTTGACAAACGCTTATTAATCGTTGTTTCATGTTTGCTACTCAACAAGCCCGTAGCCATCATCAATCCCTTTCCTGACCGCCGGAACGCCTTCCTTTAACCATACAGGTGCAGGTTTCCCTTTGAGGTAGTGGTCGAAGAACTGGTACATCCGGACCGAGAGATCCATCATATTGGCTCGGCGGGTCAGGTTGTGGGCTTCATCATTGTAGTTGAGCATCCATACGGGTTTTCCCAGTCTGCGGAGGGCCATGAAGTATTCAATACCCTGGTACCACGGTACGGCCCCATCGGCGTCGTTGTGCATCATCAGCAGGGGGGTGTTCACCCTGTCGGCAAAGAATACCGGAGAGTTTTCAATATATCGCAGGGTTTTGTCCCAGATGGTCCCGCCAATGCGACTTTGTGTCTCTTCGTATTGATAGATACGGCTCATCCCGGTAGACCAGCGTATGCCCCCATAGGCACTGATCATATTGCTAACCGGGGCACCAGCCATGGCGGCCTTGAACATGTCTGTGCGGGTGATCAGCCAGGCGATCTGGTAGCCTGCCCAGCTTTGTCCCTGAAGCCCGATGTTGTCACGGTCGATGAAGTCGAACCGGTTCATCATGGCCTTGGTGCCGCTCACGATCGCATCGTAAGCGCTTTGGCCGGGATAA
The DNA here is from genome assembly GCA_007125585.1 of Bacteroidales bacterium. Classification (GTDB taxonomy): domain Bacteria; phylum Bacteroidota; class Bacteroidia; order Bacteroidales; family UBA7960; genus PUPG01. The sequence goes on along the minus strand of SLCY01000006.1, from coordinate 9,400 downwards.
CCAATGGTATAAACAATGTCGGGGACAAATACAATGTAACCGTTGCTCACACAATAAGAACGGTTGATGGTGGACCGGCTGGGTGCCGGCACCTGATGGAAATGCAGCCCGTCGGATGAGCGTTCGTAAAAATACACGATCATGGGGTATGTCTTATCCGGATCCATTGCCTCGGGCAGGTAAAGCAGCCCCTGCAGGGTGTCGTTGGCAAAAGAGATCCAGTCGACCAGTTCTACGCTGCCCCAGAGATACTGATCCTGCTGGGGGTTGGCATCCGAAATACGGCGGGGATGGTTAAAAAACAGATCGCTCACCCAAAGGTCGGGATAGGTCTCAAAGGTGCTCTTCTGCCACAGCAAGACCTCTGCATCCTCAGCTTTCGTCGGACGATAATATCGTACATCGCCCATCACCATCTGTTCCGGGTTGCCCGGTCGATGGACCCGGATGTTATAAAAACCGCTTTGTTTGGTGTAAATGTCAAATGCTGAGAGCATGATGCGCTCACGGTGGCCGATATGGTCTTTTTCCGGATCGAGGTTTACATGGCGGAGGCGCCTATTGTTGTTGCGACCATAGCTGTTGGTGAGGGAGAGGGGCGCTTCTTCGCCGGATGGATCAACACGCCAGACGTCGAAGCGGTCGTAAACCAATACGTAGCTGTCGTCCTCCACCCAGCCCGCAATGCCATAGGGGTTGGGATCACTGGGAGCGTCATGCAGTTTGTTGTACATGCTGTAAGGGATCTTTCCGGTGATGTTTGTGTTGCTCTGTCCCTCAAGAGAAAGGGTATACCAGTGGCGATTGGCCTGGTTGTAATACAAAAGGTATTTGCCTCCCGGTGAGAGCCTTGGGTTGCCGATGGTTGAGCGGTGTGCGGAGCCGCGGTGTTTTTCCAGTACCAGGGTGCGTTCGCCTGTAAGGAGATCGACCAGGTACACATCACGGTAATCGCCCGACTCAAATGAGTTGGGGATGAGGTAGGGCAGCTTTGACTCTCCTATTTCCAGGCGGCCATCGCCGTGCTGGCTGGTGGTGATATCGGGCACCTCCTCATCGGCCAGCTGCACCATGTGCATGGCATCAAAATGGTATACAGCCGTATATGTCCGCTTTTTTTCATCTTCTTTCTGTACCCGTTGCATGGGCTGTATCAGGGGGTCCCTGTAGTGCCAGATATCCAGCTTATGCTTTTCTCCGGGCAACAAGGTGTCTTCCGGTTCAGGTTCCGGTGTCGGTGCGGTCCCGAAGAAAAGCCTGCCACCGCAATCAGTGAAGGCAGGAGAAGCATTTTCACTGGCACCCCACCCCTCGGGCATACCCGGGGTGTCAGGGTCAACGATGGCAGCGGCACTGCGGTTGCCAACCTGCCAGCGGTAAAGGGAATAGAGATGCGGCGCCTCTTCATCGCCCGAAAACAGGAATGCCGCCTGCGTGCCATCCACGTCGACAGCAATGCGGCGGATGCGCCCCTCATCCTCAAAAATTGTCGCGACCGACTGGTAGTCCGTATCAAAGACCTGCAGTGTGTAGAGTTTGTTGTTCATGGCCCGGATAAAGGCCACCATCCTGCCATTTTTAGACAATCTGTAATCTGTCACCCTGTCAAACCTATGTTCGTCCCCGCTGACAGGGTTCAGGATGGTCATTTCTGTGCCTTCAAGCGTGTCGCCGGGCTGTTCGGCCAGATGGTATACCATCCAGGGGGACCGTTCTTCGGATATGGCAAAGGACTGCACATGTTCCACCGTTATCCTTTCATCGTCGAACAAACGCCGGATCCCCAGATGATCTTTGGGCATCTCCTCACTGCTTTTGTCTTCAAGCCTTGCCTGCCTGACGGCTTCCTCTTCCGGTTTGATCAGGTATACAAAATAATCCGAACCCGGAGAAAAAGAGGCGTTGCCGCCACGGGCCATGGAATCAAGCACATTGGTCTGCAGGTTCATTAAATACAGCCAGCCATCTCCTTCCTGGGGGTTGATTTCATAGGAAGCCCACCTGCCATCGTTGGCAAGCTGCGGGCGTGCCACATTGTGCCAGTCATCATATACCGAATGGTGCAGCGGAATTTTCTCGCTTTGCGCGATGACGGGATGAACAATAAAGAATGTGAGGATAAAGCAGAATGATAAAAGTGAATTTTTCATGTGTTATAATTTTTATATTTGCGTTATGTGCTGTTATTTAATCTGTTATATTTTTTGGTTTTCATCCCCCTGTGTATCCGACTGGTCATGGATCGGTTCATCATGACAACGTGTTTGTTTATTGTGCTGATTTGAATTCAGGCAGAAGTTCATTTTTCACCCATTGGAATCCGGGTTCATATTCAAGGGCCTTTTCAAGGGCGTCAATGGCAGATGCCAGGTCTCCTGTTTCTTTATAGCCATTGGCAAGGGAAACCAGGGTGCTCAGATAGAGCCAGCGGTGGTTGTTCTTCAGGTCCTTTTCAAATAACGTCACTGCCTTGGCATAATATTCTATCGATTTTTTCTTGGAACCTCCGAAAATGGAGGGAGCAAAAAACAGCATGTTCCCCTTTTCGAGGTATCCCCTTGGATACTCTTCATCCAACGCCATCGCTTCATTGATCAGCCGCTCGCTGCGAATGCCCAGCTGAATGCTGCGCCAGGGGCGGAGGGTAATATGATACGCCTTGAATGAGGCCCGGAACAATTTGGCGCTCGCCTCGTAACCCTCGATGTCTTCCAGCAGCTGTACGTAATCTTCAGCCCTTTCCAGCAAGGCTTCACCTTCCTTTTTCCTGCCGTTTCCAAGGTAATAGCCGATAAGCCCGTATTGTGCAAGAAGGATATCATAAAGCAACGCTCCTTCCGGGTTTTGCGAGTATTCAAACTGCATGGTTCTCAGGGTGCTCTCCCAAAGCGGTATTCTGTCTTCTACATATGCCTGGTAAATGAGATCCTGGAAGGCCCTGTTGCCATCTGTCAGCCCTGGATGGGGAGCGGCATACAAGGCTTGCAGGCAGAAAGCGAGAGCCGGGACCAGCATGCTCAAATGTCTATAAAACGGCCTTTCCATGTGTTTTTCTTTTTGGATTTGTTATAGATGGCCCTTAAAACAACCGAGATAAACACAAATTGTTGCAATGGGGCGGTGAGAGTATTATCAACAATGCTTTGCTTGCTGGCAATGGCAACCAGCATTCTGATCACCAGGGTGGCCGAAAGATAGATTGCCGCCCACCCTGGCCCCATGGATAACCATACAGGCACCACACCAAAGGTGGTAACAAGCGCATAAACAAGGGCAAGTAAAGGATTGGAGCCAAAAAAGGCGATGACATTTTTGGCAAACCCCTGTACTGCTTCATTCAATGAGCGATACATTCGGCACTGAACTTGTCCCCTGCCCAGAACGGTTTGGATGCGAAGGCCGTTTCTTTTCATTTGCCGGGCAATGGCAATGTCTTCTGCGGCCATATCCTTAAAACGCTGGTGAAAAAGATTTTGTTTATAGGTTTTTGCATCAAACAACATGAATTGTCCGTTGGCTGCAGCAAGTGCCGGGCTTGAGGAGGTTCTTGTGAGTATCAGGGGCAGCAGGCTGACCAGTATCCAGTTCATGAGGGGCACGCTGAGCCTTTCACCGATGGAACGCATGATCTGCCGCGGAAATATTGAAAGCAATGCCAGCCGGTGCCTCTGAAAGTGAGCCAGGGAATCGCCGAGCAGTGTTTTGTGCATGAGCACATCGGCATCAACGAAGAGAAGGCAGTCTCCTTTAGCATGATGCGCAAGCTGATGGCATGCGTGGTTCTTGCCAAGCCACCCCCCCGGTAGCTCCTTGCCGTGAATAAGCCTGATGCGGGGGTCTTTACGGACATAGTTGCGGACGATCTCAGCGGTCCGGTCATCCGAAAGGTCATCGTAAATGATGGCCTCCCAATGGTTATAATCCTGTGCGATGATGCTTCCCAGCAACGCTTCAATGTTTTGTTCTTCGTTGCGTGCCGGGATCAACACCGATATTTTGGCGTTTGCCTCCGGGTGACCTGTCTTCAACCACTGTTGCATGAGCAGGTTGCTCGCAGCTATCGTCAGGCGGAGCAAGGTGAAGGCAACTATTGCAACAGCAAGAAAAACCATGGATCTGGTGCGGTTTTAAAAAAACAAAAAAGAAACAGGTCATTCTTTGCCATGATGGCGAAATGCTTGCTGATCCTGCTTGTCAATGGCTTCTTTCAGGAACTCATTGTATGCCGATTCGATCGCGTCCGCCCTGGCGGCAGGCGCCCCTTGCGGTTTTGTATCCGGATCCCGGCCGGCTGATTGCGAAGAAGTGAATTCCGGCAAGACACTTTTCAGGTAAATGCTGAGTGTTGGTTGCCGGTGTTCGAAATAATCAAACAGGTTGACCATAAAGACAAGCCTGCAATTATTCGGTGCCCGCTCAAGGATATGTATCCAGCCTTTCTCAAAAGTCAGGGGATGCTGGTGCGAAGACTGAAACCTGCCTTGCGGGAAGAGCAATAGCATGTTTCCGGGGTCTTTAAGAATATTTGCGGCATAGTCCAACGACTGCAATGCGGTCCGGCTGTTCCGCCTGATGGAGAAAGCTCCGAGTTTCCTCAGAAAGGGCCGCTTCACCAGTTCTTCCTCCAGCATCATCACATGAAACTTCCGTTTGAACAACTTGATGTTCACCCTGCGGGCAATGAACCCGTCCCACCAGCTAAAATGGTTCGCCAGGAGCAGCACCGGTCCCTCACCCATCGCAATATCTCCCCTGATCTCCATCTTGCGAAAACATATGCGGAACAAAAGGCCGAAAAGTTTGTCAAAGAAAAGTGCATACACTGTCCTGTGTTTTGCTCTGATCATAATATCCTGAGGGTCAGATTTAGTGCAAGAAAAAATACAAACTGGACACCAAAAAGCCAGGCTGCCACGCGGTTGTTTGTCCTGATCTTTGCCAGGTGCATGGAACTCAGGAATACCAGGGAAATGATAAACCATGCCTGGTAATTCTGCAGGGGCACGATGCCACCTTGCCAGTCCCACATATCGAGGCGCATGGCCACCGGTTCCATCACAAGGTCATAAGCCACCATGAGAATGGCTGCGGTCAGTGCCTTCAGCGGCCAGAACAGCCGGGTGCCTTCCATGATCGTATATACGCAGTAAATGAGCATCATCCAGTTCAGTCCGATGATCAGCGGGGTGCCGAAAGCCTGCAGGCCTAAAGCATCGCCATACCAGTAGCTGCCAAAAACATGACCGGTAAGTACACCCAGGACCTCGACAAGGTAACCGATGATGGCAATGAACACCAGTACAATGGCATCGGCCGAACGCCATTTGCCATGGAAAAAAAGGAGGATGGCTACGCTCAGCAGGATGGACAATGGCATCAGCCCCATGAATGTTTCCCGTGTGGAAGGCATGCTCAATCCAATCAGACCCACCAGGTAGTAGATCACAAAAAAATAACCGGCAAGCCTCGCTGTTTTTCTTTTTTTCAATGCACTCATGATTGTGTTCGTTTGATTGTTTCCCGGTGATGAAAAAACCCGGTTTTTCTCTGTTTTCTTCGTCGTGTTCTGTTTTACCGGTTTTGAGATAACGGTTTTGTGTCAGGGCCTTTCACACTCCGGGGATCTCCCGGTCAATGATCCTGGCTGATGCAAGACACAAAGGGATGCCGCCTCCAGGATGCACACTTCCGCCTGTAAAGTAAAGGTTTTTTATCGATTTTTTAAAATTTGGATGACGGTAAAATGCAGCAAGCATATTGTTTGAGCTCAAGCCATATAACGAGCCGTTGTAAGACCCGGTATCGGCTTCGATGGAGCGGGGGTCGGCAAAGGATTCTGCTACAATGTATTTTTCGATATCCACTTTCAGTACCCGCTTTATCTTTGCGATGATATCCCTGCGTGCTTTCCGGATCAAATGGTCCCAGTCCTGCCCGGCATTTTCCGGCACGTTGATCATCACATACCAGTTTTCCGCGCCTTCCGGCGCATCGGAAGGAACCTCCTTGGCGCTGATAAAGATATATACGGTAGGGTCATCGTGGATGTTTTTGCCGGTGAACAAATGATGGAACTCTTTTTTATACTCTTTTGAGAACAGGATGTTGTGAAGGGATAGCTCCGGGAAAACATGGTCGATCCCCCAGTAAAAGATCAGGGCGGAGGTTGAACGTTCGAGCGACAGCTGCTTTTTGGGAAAAGGAAGACCGGGGAGCAGGTTTTTGTAAAGGGTTACAATGTCCACATCGCTGACAATCAGATCGAATGGAAGCATCCTGCCATCAACATGCAGGCCTTTTGCTTTCTTTCCTTCAACAATGATCTTATGCACGGGGGAGTTGAAAAAGAACTTAACACCCATCTCCTCGGCCAGTTCAGTTAACGATTCCACGATGTGGTACATGCCTTTCACAGGAAAAAACGCTCCGGTATTGTGTTCAAGATGGGGGATGATATTCAGTGTTGCCGGTGTTTTGTAAGGGTTGGAGCCGTTGTAGGTGGCATAGCGGTCAAACAATTGCACTATTTTCGGATCGCTGAACCATCTGCTGTTTTTTTTGTGCATGGTGGTGAAGAGATCCAGTTCATGTAGGTGCAACAGGGATTTTCTGTAAGCAGGCAACGTGAAGTTGCGCATCTTATGCAAAGTGTTGAAGAGGAACACCTCGTTTGTTATTTCATAGAGCTTGCGGCTTTTATCCAGGAAGCGCATGACCTGCAGGGCTGGCACCCCTGTTTGCCGCTCAACCTCGGCGGCAAAGTCGCCGGTGTTTTGCCATGCATTGATGACCGTGCCGTCTTCCCAAAGATATTTGCAGCTTGCATCCAGCGGTTTGTAAGAAAAATATTTGTCAGGATCCTTGCCGGCGAGAGAAAAAAGCGCCGCCACCATTTCGGGAAGTGTAAACAGCGAAGGGCCCGTATCGAAGCGGAAACCGTTAAGGTGTCGCTCCGAAATTTTACCGCCGGCCCTGGGCCCCTGCTCAAAAACGCTCACCGAATAGCCTTTGGCTGCCAAACGGATGGCAGAAGCAATACCTGCTATCCCTGAACCAATGACCGCACTTTTTTGTTTCATATACAACCGTTGAAAATGGTGAAGAATGAAAAGTCTGTAAAAGAAATCATTTGGCGCGCTTTTGCCATTTCAGGCCAAAAGACAACGGACGGTGACCGGCAAAAACACAACCGAAAAAACAGTCAATAAGTTCAATCTGCAATATATTCATTATATTCACATTTCAAAAATTAAGCATGCAAAAAGTAACAATCGTTGGTACTGGCCTGGGGGCCATGACCACTGCGCTGCGTCTTTCAAGTCGCGGATATCAGGTGCAGATGGTGGAAAAGTTCCACCAGCCCGGCGGACGGCTCAACCAGATAAAGAAAGATGGATTCACCTTTGACATGGGGCCTACTTTTTTCAGTATGACCTATGAGTTCGAGGAATTCAGGAAGGATGTGGGTCTTGGCGCGCTGCCTTTTACTTTTCGTGACCTGGATGTCTTGTATGCCGTTAACTTCAGAGGGTCTGAAAAGCGATACATGATCTACCGGGACCTTGACCGCCTGGCCAAAGAGTTTGAGGCTGTTGAGCCGGACTTCCGTGCAAAGATGGACCGGTTTCTGGCGGGGGCGGCCAAATTCTTCCACGACACGGAATATTTGGTGCTCAAGAGGAATTATGACTCCCTTTTTCAGTACCTTATCACATTGCTCCGGGTGCCCGTGAAGCACTCTCCAAAGTTGTTCCGTTCGGTGTGGACCGAGATGGAGCGCCACTTCGAGTCGCGCGAGGTGAAAGAGATCTTCTCCCTGGTGGCCTTCTTCCTTGGCGCCACGCCATTCGACACCCCGGCCATCTATACCATCTTATCCTATACCGAACTGGTGCATGACGGCTATCATAATGTGGTTGGCGGCATGTACAAGATCGTGGATGGCCTGCGCAAAGAGCTTGACAAAGCAGGCGTGGTGATGCATTTCAATACTGAGATTGTCGATTACCGGCAGGAAAACGGAAAGCTTTCTGCATTGATCGATCAGAATGGCAAGGCTTGGGAAAGTGACATCTTCGTTGTGAATGCCGATGCAGCCTGGTTCCGGCACAAGATCTTCGGACGAAAAAAATTCTCTGAACAAAAAATGGATAAGCTAAAGTGGACCCTGGCGCCATTTACGATGTACCTCGGACTGGACACCAGGTTGCCGGATGTCCCTTTGCATAATTATTTTCTGGGAGAAAACTTCAAGGAGTATTCAGGCAAGATATTCAAGAATGCCATCAAACTGGATCAGCCCTACTATTATGTAAACGTGGTGTCGAAATCAGATCCGGAAAGTGCGCCTGAGGGATGTGAGAGCGTGTTTGTCCTTTGTCCCGTGCCCGACATGCGGTTTAAGCCCGACTGGTCGGATCGGGAGCAGGTGGCAGACAATATCCTGAAAGATTTGTCGGGACGCATTGGTGTCGACCTGAAAAAACATATCGTGTCCAGGACCTTGATGACACCCGTTGAATGGCGCGATTCATTCAACCTTTATAAAGGCAGTGGCCTTGGCCTTGGACATGACCTGGATCAGATCGGGGGCTTCCGGCCAAAAAATTATGACGAGGAATTCGGCAATGTCTTTTATGTCGGTGCCTCCACGGTGCCGGGGACAGGCCTGCCCATGGCCGTGATCAGCTCAAAACTTGTTACCGAACGAATTACCAGAGCCTATGGACCTATACACACGTAATGCATTGAAATGTGGTGAGATAACCACAAAAAATTACAGCACCTCCTTTTCTATGGGGGTGCGGACCCTGGACAAGAAGTACCGTCCCGCGATTTATGCCATCTACGGCTTTGTGCGCTTTGCCGATGAGATCGTGGATACCTTTCATGACCATGACAAGGTGACCCTGCTCAATCATTTCAAGAAGGAAACCTATGCTGCCATAGAAAACAGGATGAGCACAAACCCAATCCTGCATGGCTTCCAATGGGTGGTCAACACCTATCAGATCGACAAGGATCTGATCGATGCATTTTTGTACAGCATGGAGATGGACCTGTATAAAAAGGAGTTTTCATTGGAAGAATACAGAAAATACATCTATGGTTCAGCCGAAGTGGTGGGATTGATGTGCCTGCGTGTTTTTTATTCCGACCAGGACAATGAATACAGGGAACTGCTGCCGGCTGCACGTAAACTTGGTGAAGCCTTTCAAAAGGTGAACTTTTTGCGCGACATGCGTTCTGATGTGCAGGAGCGTGGACGTGTCTATTTCCCGGAGGTGGATATCAACAATTTTTCAGCCGACGACAAGGACAAGATTGAGAAGGAGATCTGGGAAGATTTCCAGGGTGCCTTTCCCGGCATTAAATCATTGAACAGGAAGGCAAGGCTCGG
>SLCY01000064.1 GCA_007125585.1 Bacteroidales bacterium | reverse complement strand
ATCGACGCCATCAAAGATGACCTATGTGTTGACAAAAATGACCTGATGGACCAGCTGCTGGGTGCACTCGACGACTATATGGACAAGCAATGGACAGCCAATGAGCTGAAAGGGGCACTCGATGCCGCCGGGGAGTTCGAGGACAACCTGCAGGCGTTCAAAGACCAGGCGATGCAAGGGATGCAGTCGGAGATAGACCGGTTGAACGATTTGAGAGACGAGTGCAACACCCGTTGGCGGCAGGATTTTTTGAACCGATATGTGTATAACTCGTCGGTTGGCGGATCGGAAACGGCCAAACGACGTCGGTACGACCGTACTGTCAGAGCCGTTCAACGGCGGTTTGACAGGACTCTCAATTATCAGATCAACGACCTGCAACGTCACATGGACAGGACTGCTGACCGTTATGACAATTTGTTGAACAGGCTAAATGATTATATTGCCGGTAAGAGGGCTGAACACGATCAGGCCCAGCAAGAGGCTGATGATGCGATGAACAGGGTCAACGAACTGTTCAACCAGATCAAAGACAACCTGTGTGGCATTGAAGGGGCGTGGGACGAACTGTTCGCGTTCATGCAGGACAATTTCTGCTGCATCACCAAGTGCGCCGAAGAGCAAGTGCCCGTGCCGCCTGAGTTTGCTGAAATGGAAGATTGCCTGAAAGATCTGTTTAACAGGCTTCTTGACTGGAAGGCCAACATCCGAGACCCCGGCGACCAACAAGCTCTCAAAGACGATGCCAACCAGGTGTTCGACGCCGATGCGGCAATGGAGGACCTGCAGGAGCTGAACGACCTTGCAGAGGAGCTTGCACAGGCAGCAGCCGACTTTAACGCACAGAGCCGTTATGTGCAGGTTGTGGATAATGCATGTGGTATCCTGCACACCTATGGTTCGGGTGCACGCAGCATGGGCCATGTAGGGGTGCCCCGGCACAATAGCGGGATGAGATACGGGGTGCCCGGAAGCACTCAGACCTTTGCCTATAAGACTACCGGGGCCTATTCCCCCAGTAGGCGCGAGAGAAGAGAGGCACGGAGAGAACGCTTCGCCTTCATGCGTGAACAGCACGAGAGGATGAGGCGGATGAACCGCCTGGCATGGCGGTTAAGGATCGGTCCTACCAAAAACCGTTTCGCTGATCCTGCCGCCCTGGAAGCACACGGGAAGGCCGCCGCTGTAGCCCACCATGAAACTACGGCAGACGCCCTCGATCAATTGGTCGACAATATGCTTGATCAGCTGCGCCAGTGCTACGACGTGGCCAAACACCACCGGCAACGCATGCGGTTCAACGACTTCATGACCGAATGCGTCGCTTACAGGGAGGCACTGCGTGAACTGGATAAAAAGTATGCCGACCATGCGGAAAAAACTGCAGAGGAAGAGGCACGGCTGCGTGCTCGCCTGGCCAAACTTGAGCGACAGCTCAACAACCTGAAGAGTCGGCAGTCATCAGCTGAGAGTGCCGTAGGCTCCCTGGAAAGGATGATAGACGACATCAAAAACAAGATCTCAGAGCTGCAGCAGGAAAAGGTTCATTCAGATATCGAGGGACTAAAAAGTGAAATCCTGGCAGAGCTGCGCCAGAAACTTGCAGAGCTCGAAAAGAAGCTGAGTGAGGCAAAGGCAAGCCTTGCGAAAGCAAATCAATTGATCGACGATATTGAAAGGCTGCGCGACAGGATCCGCGATGCCATGGATGACTTCGGCGACATCACACCCCCTGCACCCATTGGCTCAACAGAAGAGGCGAATGATGCGGCAGAGGCAGTTGAGGAAGAACGCCGAAGGATGGAAGAAATTAGCGAAGCCATCGGCGAAATGATCGAAGAGGCCGGAAAAGGTATGGTTGAAACAGAAGGTGCATTAGATGACGCACAGGGAGGTGCCGGCGGCGGACTGTCTGAAGGTGGAAGGTTAGACCTTGACCTTGAAGGGTATCTCGATTACCTGCGCAGGCTCTCAGAGGCCATTGAGGAACGCGAACTCCGGAAAAGGCAGACCGACTGCCTGCGACTGCTCGATGAACATCGTGCCCTAAATCAAAAGGAACCTGGTGTTTTAGAAAAGATATGGGATGCGTTGTCGAGCATATGGAGCAGCAGAGAAGAGCTCGATGCCATCCCGGAAGGTGTTTTTGATGACCTGGACGAGTTCAGAGGATATCTGGACGAAGTGGAAAACGTAAGGATGCGCATCAGACAGGCACTTATCCTGATCAAAGGGATGAATACGGACGACCCCGAAGCCCGTGCCAAAGCCTTTGGTGAGGTAATGAATATTGCCAGAGAGCTGGGAGGACGGGTGCCTGGTTTTGGTGATATGATCGCCTTTTACGCTGGTGCCTACAATGAATCTATTGCAGCTATTGGAAAGATTGCTGACACCATCAGGGATAGTGTTAAACCACTGGTCGATGGTTACTCAGTGCATTGTGACCTTGATTCCTGGCATGGACAATCTCTGGACGATATTCTTAATAACGAATGGGATGCGTTTCTTCAAACAGATGCGGGAAAAATTGTAGAGATAAGGCTTAGAGATGAAACAGAACTGAGCATTATGAAAGACTACTTCAGGGACAAAGCCGCCAGCGAGATCATGGAATGCTGTTTCAAGGAACTGATGAAATAAGCAGGCAATGCCTGTCGTTACCAGGCGAACAGGATGACAGTATCTGAATACAGGGAAAGGCCTGCCGGGAGTTGCAGTACCATCACAACATCACCTGCGGGGGGGTGTCCTTTACTGAGATTTGCCGGAAAAGTAGATGTTGACCGTGCTGATCACATCAAGCACATCCACCCTCCCGTCGCCGTTCACATCGGCATTGTTGAAGCAGAATGGATAAAGGTCGGGGTTTGAGAAATACTGGATGATGGTTGTTACATCCAGAACGTCCACCACGCCATCGCCATTGGCATCACCAGGGAGGCTGAAGAGTATGACCCCGGACTGTACATCTTCATTTGTTATCGTAATCTCTCCTTCCTCAGCAAGGTAACATTCCCGGTAAACACTGAAGCTATAGGTGCCGGGTGCCATCTCCCCGAAGACATAGTTGCCGGGTTCGTTTTCTATGCCATTGATGGAGATGATGGCATCGGGTATGGCAACACCCCACTCATCGGATATGTCAAATGTCAACGTGAAGGCTTCCTCCTCTTCCACCGGAGTCCCGCTGACCGACAGGTCACCCACGGTCCAGTAATAGCCGATAAAGCCGAAGGACATATTCCATCTGAGTTGTACCGTGGGTTCGCCGGACAGTTCCGGGATCACCGCTTCATAAGATGCCGGATTGGCTGTGGTGCTTGTCCAGGAACTCACGTTCGTCCACGTGTTGCCCTTGTCCAGGCTGTAAGCGAAAGTACCTGTCCCCCCTGCCAGAAAACCCGTTCGGAGATAGTGTTTGAATGAGATGCTTACCTCTTCAAAATGTGTCATGTCGAGGATGGGGCTGATCAGGCTGGCATTTTGACCGTCAAAGCTTAACACACTTCCTGAATAAGCATAAAACCCTTCTATGTTGAGACCGTCGGTGAAGTTACCTATCTGCCAGCTCTGTCCGCTGCTTGCATAGGTTTCCCAGCACAGCGGCATGTGCTGGGTGGGGAAATCCTCTTCGAAGGGCAACTCGAACACCCCACACCATGTTGACCCACTGGCCGTCCGTCCGGAAGAATAGACACCGTCCTGGTTGCTCCAGATCCTGTAATAGTAGGTTGTTGCCTCCTCAAGTCCCGAATGCACATATTCGGAATACAGGCCGCTGAGGAGCACGGTGCCACCTCCCGGTATCTGCTCACCGGGTTCATGGTTGCCTGAAGGCTCGCCAAAAGTGCCGTCTGTGCTGTATGCAAGCACTATGGGGTCATTGTAAGGGTTGGTTGTCCAGCCGAGATCTATCTGGTCGGTGCCGCTGCCCGTGGCAAAAAAGCCTGAGGGGTTGATGAGCCCTGCCAGGTAGTCAACTGTTTCAAGGAGGGCCTGATGGGCGTTCAAGCGTCCGGAACCAAGCAATCCCGAAAAGCCCGGGTTTACCTGGTAGTGGTCATCTGCTGTGGCGACGAGCAGCTCCTTGAGTTCCTGGTTGGAAAATGTTCCCGGGGCATGAGACAGGACAAGGGCAGCGACCCCTGACACATGGGGGCAGGCCATTGAGGTACCCTGGTAGTAAGCATAGGAGGAGCCGGTTGTGGTGCTGAATACACCCTGGTTGTTGGGACCCGTGGTTTCGCCGCCTGGAGCAGAGATGTCTATCCAGCTGCCATAGTTTGAATACCATGCCTTTTGGTCGTTGTGGTTTGTGGCGGCCACCGAGAAGGCACCCTCATAATATCCGGGATACCACTCTCCGGAAGCATCTGAGTTGCCTGCGGCAAAGATGGTAATGCCACCTTCAAGCACGTCACCGCCTCCGTTGACATTGAAATAGTCGATGGCGTCCAGGACGACCTGTTCAAAAACACCTGCCACGCTGTATCCCCAGCTGTTCTGTGAGATGGCTGCACCATTGTCGGCTGCCCAGATAAAAGAGGAGGCAAATCCGCCCGAGGCAGTGCCCCTGAAGACCTGCGCCGACATCAACCGGACGCCGTCATTGGCACCTGATCCGCCGGCAATACCGGAAACGCCAACACCGTTGTTGGTCACAGCAGCAACTGTTCCTGCCACATGCGTCCCGTGGTCGCCCGGAACGATGTTTGAATTGTTGTCTACAAAATTAAAGCCTATATCTTCCCACATGTTTCCGGCCAGGTCAGGATGGGTGTATTGAATCCCATCATCAACGATCGCCACCAATACCTGCGGATCCCCTTTCTCGATATCCCAGGCTTGCGGAAGGCTGATATCCGCCCCGGGCGTGCCGTTGCTCTGACCTGTGTTATGATAGTGCCACTGGTTTGCAAACTGGGGATCATCAGGGATCCAGCCGTCATCATTTTTCTCACCGGCAACAGCCTTTTCAGCGAAGTCAAAAACCTCACCCACGATCAACTCCTTTCGATATACCGGTTCAGCAACGTCCACCTGATCAAGGGCCTGAAACATCCGCACAACCTCCAGCACATCCTTGCCTGGGTCAATATACATGTCGTACCACAAATGAAGACCCCACAGGCGGTGACGGTCCGAATATTGCTCCCGGACGGCCGGGCCGGAAAAAGATGGATTGGCATCGCGCAAACCAACAGCCTCGCTGAGGACGTCCAATGCTTCCATGCCGAAAAGGACAAGGCCCTGTTCCTTACGAACGGGTTGCCCGTCAAGCAGCTTGCCGGCTTCACGGGTAAACCGGATGCGGAACCACCCCTGCTCAACCACTTCAGGCGATACCTTGCTAAGGTCAACAGGAGAACGGGGACCGGTCAGTACGGGACGGTGCTGAGCAGCGGAAGGGAGAACGAATAAAAGAAAAAAGAGTGCCAGGAAAGAATTACGCAAGTGCATGGTAGTGAAAAGTTTGAAGATAACAAGCAGGATATAGAAATAACAAAAGATCAGACCACCTGGTTCGAAAGATAGTAAAAAATATCAGAAGCACAATACCTTTTGCATCGCATGCAGTGGAAGATGGCCCTTTTCAGCCCGCCAACAAAAACGCACAAGAAAACAGATGACACGTAAAAATGAGATGCTTCCCCGGGCCATCAATCGTTGATACAAATCGTTATTTTTCAATATACATAACCCCAATGCCATTTTTTCCCCATAAAAAACTATCTTTGAAAAATTTTCTTTAGTGATGTATAACCTTTTTATGATGAGTAATTATCGTACTGTTTCCATTTGGTTGGTATTTTGTCTTTTTTCAGTTTCATTTTCACACGCTGATCCCCTCCCATATGAGGTTCAACGGGGTGAGCGACCCCCTATCCGATATGAGGAAATAGAACCCGATGCTTTTGAAAGCGGGGTGCTGTTGCTCAAGTTCACGCCTGAAATGACCAGGCATCTGGATCGTAATCCCGTATCGGTCGACAAAGACGGGATCGTTTCTTTCCGCCTGGATGACGTCGACAGATTGAATGCCCGGTATGGTGTCAAGGGTGCTGTGCAACATTTTATTTCACCGGCGCTGAAAAACAGTTTCTCGGAACGCCACAAAGCATGGGGTTTCCATTTGTGGTACCGGCTGGAAATGGACGACAGGACCGACATCATTGAAATGATGGAGAGCTACAAAAACCTTCATGAAGTGGAGGTTGCCGAACCTTCTTTCAGGAAAAAGCTCATTGGCAGTGAGGAACCGGATGCCTATCT
>SLCY01000030.1 GCA_007125585.1 Bacteroidales bacterium | reverse complement strand
CCATGCGCAGGTTGAAATTGGATACCGGGTCGGCCGGGCGGTGCGACCTGAAGTCCATGTACCCATCTCCCGTACCGGGATAACTGATGACACCTTCGCCCACGGCTGAAAAATCAGAAAACACCAGGCCCTCTTCGGTGATCTCCTGGTCATTAAAATGCCAGTAGTGAACCAGCGTGGGTTCTGTTTCCTTGTTGGTTTGGGCGAAAGCGGTTTTGGATACCATTTCCTGACCCATGAACGTCCAGGAAAAGAAAACCAACACAATCAGTGTAAATAATCGTTTCATAGTTTTTGGTTTTTGGTGAATAGATAATTAATTATTTGTTTTGAAAGACATAGTTTATTTAGAATATTCCGAATACTCCGTTGGGTGTGATGCCCAGATAGCGAAACCATGTTTCTGCGGCAATAATATTCAACACATAGGCCACCACCATCATGGTGAATCCAAAACGGAAGGCATCGGTGAGAGAATACTGGTCGGTTTCATATAGCAGTGCTGCCGGTTTGCTGTTAAAGGGCAGCACGTATACGTGTTCTATCATGAATGCGACAGGCAGGGCCAGGCTGATGATGGGGAACCCAAAACGGCTGGCCACCCCGATGGCAATGGGCACAAATATCATAGCACGCATGGTTTTCGACTGGAAAACCAGTGCGCTGAACAACATCACCCCTGTGAGCAGTAAATGAAGTTTCCAGAATGCTGTCTGGTCTCCGATCCCCAGGTTGTCAAAAAATGCATTGACACTGATTGAAGGCAGGTCGGTTATGGCAAATCCCGCACCAAGGGTATAGGCTCCGGCTGAAAATAACAAGAGGTGCCACGGGATATCCACATCATTCCATTTTACAATCCCAATGCGGGGCAGTAGGGAGATAATGGCGCCGACAAAGGCAACTGCCGTGGCGCTGACGCCATGCAGGCGGTCGGTAGCCCACAATGCCAGGATGCTGATAAAAATGATCACGGCCTTCACTTCCTGTATGTCCATTTTGCCCAGTTTATCGTATTCCTGCCGAAGGCGTTCCATGCCCCCTTTGATTTGAGGCAGGCGCTCTTCAGGGGCCAGTGGGAAAAAGACTTTCATGGCCAGGATATAGCCGATGAACATCATGCCCACCATGACGGGAAACATGGCAAACAACCAGTCTGAAAAATACACATAGCCATCAATGGCGCCACCGATCAGGGCGGCAGCCAGCAGATTCGCCCCTGAACCGGTTACGAAGACACCGGCTCCCAGGTTGATATTCAAAAGGTTTTGCAATACAATGCTGCGTCCGAAATTGTTTTTTCCATCATTTGGACGGGCACCATAAATCGCTGCAATCACCATGAATATGGGCAGCAGGATGGCAGCTTTGGCTGTGGTGGCAGATATAAATGCCGATAAAACAAGGTTGATGACAATGAAACTGATGAATATTGAGCCGGCATTTTTACCGAAACGCAAAAGGAACCAGAGGGCAAAACGTTTTGCCACACCCGTTGCCACCAGCATGCTGGCAAGAACGAATGACATGATGT
Organism: Bacteroidales bacterium; assembly: GCA_007125585.1. Taxonomy (GTDB): domain Bacteria; phylum Bacteroidota; class Bacteroidia; order Bacteroidales; family UBA7960; genus PUPG01. Next base: position 4,809 of record SLCY01000030.1, on the reverse strand, counting down.
TAAGCCACATGACCCGGTGCCCCAATTGGGCATAGGCCTTTTCTTCGGGCAAAACCCCGGTCAGGACCAGCGCAATGATCAAAATCAGGGATGTCTGGTAGTTGGGCAGTGCCTGTGTGATCCACAATATAATTGCCATCAAAAAGATCGCCAGCATAAAACTGTTGCTGCGACTGAAAGCTTGTGATCCAATATCTTCAAATTGAGCCTGCGCCGAACCCGACACCAGGCTGGCAGGATCAATGTTTTGTAAAAAGGATAAATCAATTACAAAGCCAAACAGGACAAAAACCAGTATTGCCAGGGGGATACCGATGGTTGCCAGCCATTTTTCAAACGATGATTTTTCCCTTTTTGGCAGGTGTTCGATACGGTAATTGTGCATATCCAGAATATCAACCCCGTTGTTGTTCTTGAGATCGTTGTTATTCTGGGTTTTTTCCGTTGTCATAGTTCCTACGGTTTTGTTTACAGACCAATGCTCTATTGTTTATCCGTTCACCATGGCATGTTTTACCAGGCTTTGTAAGGTTTTTTCATCAACATTGAATTATAGTATTTTGTGTATCCTGTCACCTCCTCACCAAGCCAGTCAGGTTTTTGAAAAGATTCATTTTCAGAATCCAGTTCGACTTCCGCAATGATCAGGCCCTGGTTCTCACCAAAGAACTCATCCACCTCAAAAGTATGATCGCCCGATTTTACAAGATACCTGATCTTGTCTATGACGCCTGGTTCACATATCTCAAGGAGTTCACCGGCTTCCTTTACCGGAATTTCCCGTTCCCATTCATACCTGCTGGCGCCCGAAGCATTCCCAATCCCCTTGACGGTCAAGAAGCCCTTGTCGCCTTTAACTCGTACCCGAACGGTTCGCTCCGGCACCGATGACAAATAGCCCTGGATAATCCTTGTGTTTTTAATGGCGTCTGGCTTAAAATCGCCCTTAACCAAAAATTTCCTTTCTATCTCCTGTGCCATAATATGTTTTGATATTTGAATGTATGTTTATTTTTGTCTGACTCAATTTGCCAAAGGTTTGTTGATCATGCCGATCACGCGTTTGATGGCCTGCAGGTAGTTGATGTTTTCAAAACCTTCAAGCCCTACATCTTCCATTGTCTTTTTGATGTCTTCCACCTCGGTAGATTCAGAATTTATTGTGGCCACCTGCGCACCGTTGATGAGTACATATCCGAATTCACAAATGGTGTCGTTTACCATGTAGCCGTAACGTTCTTTATCTACCCTGACTGCCTGAAGATCAGGATGTTGGCGTACCATTTCCATGAATTCTCCGAAGCTGTATGTTTCCCTGGTGAGTTTTGGGAGGTTCTCCACCTGAAATGCAGGGAATACATCTTCTTTCAACACTTTGGCAGCAATCGGAAATTCCCCCTTCATCAGCGGGTTCCATTGCTCCAGTTTGTCGACGGTCTGCACATAGGTTTTGATGTCCATTTTGCCGTCGCGGATCTTGGTATTGTTGATGTCGTTGGTACGTGAAAGAATATAGATTTCTTCTGAATGACGCTCCCATACCTTTTCAGGGACGGGTACCGAAAGTCGCGACATGCGGTAATGTTGTTCCTCGAAATCCTGTCCGAAAGTTCGGAATTCAAAACGTGGCTTGGATATTTCCCCAATTTTTAATTTTTCCCGGCTCATTTTTTCTTGTATTTCAATGTTTTATAAAAAATCCACCCCATTCCCCGGGCAGGGTGCCGGGGCGGATCTTGCTCAATTCACCAATCAAATCACAAACACAACATTTTTCTCGTTAAAATCTTATATGGCAACGCCGTCCAATGAAACGTTGTCGAGGCGGTTGTTGCCACTGTCGTTATCGTTGCCTTCACCAATAAAGAGGATTCTGAACATCGCATTGGGATTGTCATTTATTTCTTCAAAACCGGACAAGATAATCTTTCTTTCTGTCCAGCCTTCTTCTTCATCACGCAGATTTTTAACATAATATGGATCCTGTACATCTGTCCAGTTGGCACCGCCATCAGCAGATACCTGGAGTTGCTGTTCCTGGTTTCCATTATCTGTTCTGCCAGTAGCATAAGTTAAAACCATGTTCTTGTAACCAGTAGTCGGGATCGCAATATGTGTTTCCCTGTTGACCGAAGGATTGCGCAAGCGAAGTACGGAACCATCGTCTTCCGGTTGATTCATTCTGAGGTTGTAGTTTGATACCTCATCTCCTTCCCTGTGAGAACGGAAGTCCATGGCTCCACCATCTCCGGGATAGGTAATATAACCAGCAGCCAAACCCTCGATGGTGTAGTCAGTGAATACCTCATTATCTTCCGTCATCTCTTCGTTATTGAAATGCCAGAAATGTACAAGTTCAAGCATTCCTGTTCCTGTTGTTTCAAAATTTGCCATGATTTGGACATTCTCTGCCGGCATTTGATAGGCAAAAGAGGGTTCTTCTGACACTACATTGTCGCCAATTGTCCAATTTATGAATTCATAACCATCATATGGACTTACCTCAACACTTACCGTTTCACCTTCCGGATATGTTCCTGCCCCGGTCAGCTGACCTGCATCTGACGGACTGGTCTGAAGGGTCAATGTGTATCTTACTTCAAGGTCATCGTCGTCTACACAAGAATAAAATAGGATAGTGGGGATTAACAGTGTCAATAATAAGCTTAAATACTTTTTCATTGTTCTCTGATTTTGGATGTATATAAAAAAATGATTCATTCGTTCCTTCGTTCAATCGTTCCTTCGTTCCATTTACGAAACTTCTAAAATGCTACCTGGAAGCGCAGGGCAAAAAAGTGGAAACGTTCACCTGGTTCGCCAAAACCCGGATCAACTGCAAAAGGGTTACGCGTGGGATTACCTGCGGTATCATAACCAATTACAGCATCACCCCTCCGGTTGGCATACCTGTCGAAATTCAGGTAACCATAGTTCAGTGAAAATTTAATATTTTTGGGTGCATAATAGTTTACTGCAAAGGTGAAACCTTCACCAGAGCCGCCCATAACCCCCCAATCATCAGGATTATCTCCCCGCTGGTTGTTTAAATCAGTAAAATCATAGCGAAAGGCTACTTCAACATCTCCCCAGGGTTTCCCATTGATTGGCTGGGTGTATTCGCCCTGGTAATTGTTGTAAAGCTGAGTGCCTCCAAACAAAAGGTAGCTTCCCATGATATAAAAACCACCAAATGTCTCCGATTCCCTGGGGTTGCCTTCATTATCATCCAGACGGTTTACAGTGGAATGAATGTATTCGGTTTGCATTCTTAAACCCTTGTAGTTGCCTGCAAATTCAAGGTTGTACAAAATATAATTGTCAATATGAAGCATATGGTTGGTATCCAAGTATTTCTTCCTGTTTATGTTATTGTTGGAGCGTGCATCATAGCGCAAACTGGGAAATCTGGAACCAGAAACATGAGTTTTCGGTGTCCGGTAAGAGCCGGCCAAACCAAAATGTAGCCCCCTGTCTATTTCGTGCCAGTATGGGATGAAGGTCAGCTTACCGGTCAGGGAGTACCCTTCATTCCAACCATGGTCTCTCTGGTTATCCTTTCTATTCTGAACAGCTTCATAGTCGCCAACATCCTGGAAGTGTAAGCCCCCAACGGCTACCACATATGGCCGATGATAGTGGAACTGAACCCCAATGTGTCGTGATGGGGCAATGGCGCGCAAAGCGGCCGGTCTTTCCATAAAGGTCAACCAGCGCGAAGAGGTGTTCTGTTCCATGGAGAAACGTTCTTTGTAATTTCCTACTTTGATATCCAGGCGCGGACTGGCAGTATACATCAGGAAAGCATCTTTAAGGTCTGCCAAAGCATCGGCAAAATCCATATCAATTTCAGCCTCCCACTTTTCTGTGAGTTGTACTTTGTAGGCCATACGAACACGGCGCATGGCCACAGCATTACCAATGTCGTTATAGGTATCCCCAAAAAAGAATGAACCATCCGCCTGCACACGCAAGTCAAGCCACAATTTGTAATCCTGGTCGGCGCTTTCAAACATGAGTATGCCGTCACGCTCCTCTACCACCAGGGGCGTACGGTTAACCCGCCTGCCATACTGGTTGTAACGTATGTTATTGACAAGTTCCACGTTTACAATGACTCTGCCGCCAATGGCAAGTTCCTGGGTGTCGTGGTCAGGGTGGGTAAATATCAGTACCAGTGAAGAGTTTTCGGGGACCGCTATGTTGTATTGTCCGTTTTCGTCTGAGGTTACGGCTTCAATGGCACCTTTTAAACGCACCGATACCTCAGCAATGGGTTCCCCATCCAGGTCGGATGTGATCACTCCCGATACATTGCGAACCTGTCCGTATGCCACAGCACTTATGCCCATCAGCACACATAAAATCAATAACTTTCTCATTTTTTTCATCATTGTAAATTTGGTTGTTAAAATGGTTTTAAATGTAAAGCAGATGTTAATCTTGTGTTAACATCCAGGTTAAAGATTTGTTAAAAATTCATACATATTTTCACGTGCTTTAAGCCCCAGTTTTTTCCGCAGGCGGTATCGGGCAATTTCCGCACTCTTGGGTGATATGTTCATCAGTGTGGCAATTTCCTTTGAAGAAAGGCCAAGCCGCAACAAAATGGTCAGTCGTTTTTCCTTGGGAGTCAGATCAGGGAATCGCTCTGTTAGCTTCACAATAAAATCCTTATGGGTTTGTTCGATCTTGCCGTAAAAGTCATCGATTTCCCTGGTGAATGACATGCGCTGTTTCAGTTTGGACGATAACTCCCTGAGTTCCCTGTCCCTTTTATCGACATCTTTTTCACCGATCAGCCGGCTG
>SLCY01000072.1 GCA_007125585.1 Bacteroidales bacterium | reverse complement strand
GGAGATCATGGCTGACCGTACCACCACTGCAATGTTCAAGGAGACGTTGCACGAACCCATGGCTTATGTGCCACCCGCTTATGATCATCCCGAAGATGCAGATGCCACCCTGCCGGACCTGAGACAGCTTTTGTACTGGCAACCCGGACTGCTGCTTGAAAAGGGAGAGAAAAAGACACTGGAATTCTATTCGGGCGACCTGCGGGGCGAATATTTGATCGTTGTGCAGGGGATCACCCCGGACGGAAGGGCGGTGTACATCAAAGAGCCGGTCACCATCAGGTGAGCGCGTGGACAGGCCCCGGCCTGTCATCAGCAAAGATCAAAAAGTGCAATCATGAAACAGCACAGGTCACATAAAACATTCAATCTTTGAAAAAAATAAAAATTTAGTTATACAAATATATTATTATGGCCAGATATGAAATAAAAGCTTTATTTGCCCTGGTCGTCACTGTTTTTGCATGCAATGCAGTGGCTGATGGTCAAAGGGACCCGGTCACCCTTGATCATGAAGTGCGGCTGTCGGGCGAGGTGTATCATTTTTTCATGCAGGCTGACGGGAGTTATTATCTTGCGGACAACTGGGCGGAAGGTACTGTGGAGCTTGTTACCGGTGAAAAGGTGCATGGGGAGCTGTTAAAATACAATGCTTATCTCGATGAACTGATCTGGTTATCGTCCAGGACCTACCAGCCGGTGATGGCAGACAAGAAACTTGTAAGGCAGTTTTCACTGGCCCTTCCGGGGGTTGCTGAAGAGGCCGTTTTCAGGAACATCACCATCAGTGTGCCCCTGGTGGCCGATTCGGTAAACATATACGCCCAGCAATTGTATGCAGGCACCATTTCCCTGGTGGCCCACCGGCGGGTGGTTCAATCGGGAGAGCGGCAGGAGAGCTACCGGGGCGGCATGCAGTCAATTCCCAGACTGACCGCTGATCCGGTGTATTATATTGTTACCGGCGACCAGGAGGCATTCGAGGTGAACAGGCTCAGCAGAAGGTCTTTATACAGGATCTTCCCGGAACACCGCAGGGAGATCAGGGCAGCACTGCGCAGCGAAGGGTTGCTGATACGCTCGGAAACAGACCTGATCCGGGCTGTTTCCATGATCGACGAAATGGTGGCACAATGAAGGTGGAAGCAGAAAACCCCTTTCCCGGAAATCATCCGACAACGCATTTTTAACAAATTTTCAGTATAATTGTTTTTTTTTTAAAACTTTGTTTATATTTGTGATGGCATAAATGAACCCAATTGTCTCATTAAAGCAGGCTACATGATAGAAAACAACACGTTTCCTTAACCAAAACAAACACGAAATGAACTAGCATTCATTGAATTAACTATTTTTAAAACCAAAAAACTAAACCAATGAAACAACTATTAACAATTTTTATGGTTCTGGTCGTTTCTGTCGCTTTTTCCCAGCGACCGGAACCAACTGCTCAAAAGTTATGGGAAGCAGAACAATTGCGTACAAAGGGTCTTGAATTTAAACAAGACAAGGATGACTATCCACTTGACACTTTGCTGCCCGGCAACTGGGAAAACCGTACAGGCGTCGCTCTTTATTGGTGGGGGGAAGCTGCAGGCTACTTCTTTGGGACCAATACATACCTTGACAAAGGATATGGCCAAAAATTCCCGGTTGAGTCAGGTGATTCATACTTCATCTATGGGGCACTCTACTGGTTAGGCTTTGCACAAGGCACTACCGGAGATGTTGTCTTCACCATCTGGGACTGGGATGAAGATGAACAAATGCCTGGCGACCCATTGGCAACCAGCGTGGTTCCTTTGGCAAATGTCAACTCCAGCACATCTTTTGCCGGTGCGTTTTATGTAGAGTTTCTTGATAGTGAGGGGTACCCGTTGTTGCATACTGATACAATAGGCAGTTATGTCATAGGTGTCGATGTTCAGCAATTGGATGGATATCAACCCGGTGCTTATGGGTTGGGAAACTATTCCTCAATGATTGGTGATGGGGATGAAAGGAACTTGTCGTGGATATGGGAGCAACCCGGCTGGGTGCAGCCCTCAGTATATGTAGGGGGTTCGTTTTTGGATGTTGCCATTTTCCCGCTGGTATCCGAGGAATACTTTAACATCCTGTTCCCTGTTACCTTTAACGTGGACATGACGGATGCAATTTATGGCGATGGCAATGAATTTGATCCCGACGCGCATGAAGTGCATATCGCGGGCAGTTTTATTGATTGGCCGCAGCCCGGTTCACTTGCCACCACAAAGATGGAGTTGGTACACCCAAATGAAAGCCAGGTGTTAATGGAAGAGAATTTTGATGGCGGTGCCATTCCGGCAGGATGGCAGAACATCGACGGCAACGAGGATGGCTACAGCTGGAAAATTGTTACCAAGCCTGCTTACGATCCTGCTGTTGGCGAATTCGCCGCGATGTCCCAGTCCTGGACTCAGGAAACAGGGGATGTTGACCCCGACAACTGGCTGATAACCCCACGGATGCAAGTCGCTTATGCTGATTACCATCTGCATTTTAAGGTGAAGCCACAAGATCCAAACCATCCGGCAGAAAAATATTCGGTACTGGTTTCAACCACAACGGATGATCCGGACAGCTTTGACGAGATCCATACCGAGACCTTAAGTGGCGGTGCATGGAAGGATGTTTCGCTCCCGCTTGCCGATTATCACGGCGAACATATTTATATCGCCTTCAGGCACTGGGATTGCGAAGGCAATTTCGAGATACTGCTGGATGCCATCAAAGTGGAAGGCACCCCACCACTGATATATACTATATCATTCGATAATGTTGACATCGCCATCGGCTTGCAAGAGTACAAGTATTTTGTGGTTGAAGACGATCCAACGTGGGACTTTGGCGAATGGATCGGAGATCCGAACAGGGGAATCAACATTGAAGGCGAAATGGCCACACATGATATTTGGGGTGAACCGGTTCTTTTTGACGTTGTATTTACCGTAGTGGATGAAGCCGGAGAGCCCGTTGAAGACGCTGTTATCATATTTGACGGCGAAGAAAATGATGCCGGTGATTATGAATTTGAAGCAATAATTGGCGATTACGGATTTAGGGTTGAACGTGAAGACTATCACGATTTCACAGGTGCCATCGAAGTAAGGGATGCCGATATTGCCGAGAATGTCACTCTGCAGTTGAAGCGCACCCTCGAATTCATCGTTGAAGATGAAGCTGATGATTTTATCGAGGGCTTATTTATCGGTCGTTATTCCCCTGCCGGCGCCTGGGTTGGTGATTTTTTGATTCACGCAAGCGAATATATATTTGAGAATCTCAGGGCCGACACAGAATATCAATTCTTGATCTCAGACAGGTATAGCGCCGCTCTCGCCGGTACGTATGAAAATGTATATCTTTCTGTTACACTCCCTGCTGACGTTGATGTCACGGAACACAAGGATACCGTTACCATGAAATATGCACACTGGATTGAATTTTTCCTTGACATGAGCGGGGCGACTTTTGATCATTTTGGTGTCGAAGTAGACTTTAATCCCAATGCCCATGATGTTTACGTATCGACAAGCATAAATTCATGGGCTCCGCATCCGGATGGATATAATATTGGGGCAATGGCGCAGTGGGCCGTCCCCGGCTCTGCTAATTCTCAAAGACTGAATTCTAAATTAACAGATGCTGATAACGACGGAATTTACTATACATGGTTAAGAAACCCCCATGCTGCGGGTAAATATGAATATAAGTATTTCGTTGTACAGAACAATGTGCCCGGCTGGATGCACCCGGAATATGATGAAAAAGGTCATAACCGTACTTTAACAATTGTCGATCAAGATGTAACACTTCATGATGTATGGGGTGCCGAACCCTTCCATGTAACATTCAACCTCGACATGAGCGGTGAGCAAGCCTTTGATCCTGCAAGCGATGTGGTGTATATCACCGGAAGCTTTATTGGCTGGGCTGAACCAGGCACATTGAAACACCTTCAAGAGTTTACGCAGGTGGATGATTCCGATATATTCACCATTACCATCCCTATGCCGGCAGGCGAATATGAATACAAATACTTTATCGGCGATGGCTGGGATGGCGGCGAATGGATAGGAGACCCCAACCGTATAGTGATTGTCGAAGAGGATATGACGGTCGATGACTTTTTTGGAGATATTACCTTTGATACCGGCACCACACCTGATATCAGCCTCTATCTGTACCCCAACCCCGCACGTGAACAACTCACGGTTCGCAGCACCGGAAACATCAGCAATGTTGAGGTGTTCAACCTGACCGGGCACAAGGTATACGATGCCAATGTCAATGACAACAGTGCGGTGATCAACGTATCCGGTTTCAATCGCGGTATTTACATCCTGCGTGTGCAAACCGAACAAGGCATTGAGAACCATAAATTCCAGGTTATACGATAAAGCAATGGCAAGGGGTCCTGCCCGGTTCGTCCGGGCGGGGATCCCATGCTGATCATGATAACAGCAAACCAAGAAAAAAACAACAGACAAATTAAATTACTAACCAATTAAAACAAATCAGCATGAAGCGAATTGTTATTTTAGGATTGCTGCTGCTTATAACGGTTGGAATGCAAGCGTTGGGGCAGCAACAGACAATCTCAGGTACAGTTACCCACGCCGATGACGGGTTTACACTTCCGGGTGTTACCGTTATGATCCAAGGCACGACAATAGGTACCATTACTTGCGGTGAAGGAACATACGCATTGACTGCAGCAGAGGATGATGTGCTTGTATTTTCCTTTATCGGCATGGTCACCCAGGAGGTCCCCGTTGATGGCCGTACAGTGATTAACGTGGAGATGGTCCCCGAACTGGTGGCCCTCGATGAGGTCCTGGTGATCGCATATGGTACTGCCCGTCGTGAATCCTTTACCGGTGTTGCAGATGTTATTGACACCGAACGGATCGAAAGGCGTCAGGTATCCAACATTTCCAGGGCGCTGGAAGGTACAGCCCCCGGAGTACAGGTAACCAGCGGCGGAGGCCAGCCGGGCTCAGGCATCAGCGTGCGCTTGAGGGGTTTTGGCTCTATGTCCGCCTCCAATGAGCCGCTATACGTGGTCGACGGCGCTCCGTTCGCAGGAAGTATCAACTCCCTGAACCCGGACGACATCGAGTCGATCACCATCCTGCGCGATGCATCTGCAGCCGCACTTTATGGTGCGAGGGGTGCCAACGGTGTGGTGATGATCACCACCAAGAGCGGTGCCACAGACCGTCCGCCGGAGATGAACTTCACCACCAGGATCGGGGCTTCGAACCGCGCGCTGCCCGAATACCCGAGGCTGAGCACAAACGACTGGATGGTGGCACAGTTTGAGTCATACCGTAACCACAGGCATTTTGGTGGCGGGGTATCCCTGGCCGACGCGAACGAAGAGGCGTACGAGGACTTTTTAGCTACCCTTGGCAATTACAACCCCTACAACATGGGTGTGCGTGACATGTTTATCATCAATCCTGACAACCCATGGTTGATCGATTTTAACCCCAACGCACAACTGCTTTACCAGGAAGACTTCCAGGATGAATTGTTCAGTACCGCCATGCGCCAGGAATACATGTTTAACGTATCGGGCGGCACCAACATCAGCGACTATTACATCTCACTCAGCTACCTCGACGAGGAAGGGATGGCCATTACCTCCGGCTTTGAAAGGATATCCACCAGGGTGAACCTGAACTCCAAGCCTGTTGACTGGTTTGAAACAGGGGTGAACCTCAACGCCTCCCTGGCTGATTTTGACTATCTGCTTGCGGAAGGTACGTATACGACCAACCCCTTCTTCTATACCAGGATGATGGGTCCGATTTATCCGGTATACCTGAAGGATGAGGATGGCAATGACATCCTTGATGACGATGGCAACAAGCAGCTTGACTGGGGCATCGGACAGGGACCGCAATCAACCAGGCCCTATGCGGGCAACTCCAACCTGGTAGGTTCCCTGTTACTGGATGACCGCTCCTATAAGCAGGAAAACCTTGGTGCCAGGGTATTTACCCAGTTTAACATCCTTGACGGGCTGACCTTCCGGACAACCCTGAGTGGTGACTACTTCAGCAGGTACGCAACAACATTCCAGAACCCGGAGTTTGGTGATGCGGCTGCCATTGATGGTCGTGGAACAAAATCCCATACGCGCAACCTGAGCGTCACCTTTAACCAGCTGTTGAACTATCAGCGTGCCTTCGGTGACCACAATTTCGACCTGTTGCTGGGTCACGAGGCGTATTTCATGAACTATAACTATGCCATGGCACAACGTACAGGCTTTCCCGTGCCCGGCATAACCGAGATTGGCATTGCCGTCGTTCCGACAGCATCCTCCTCTCATGCGCATGAATATACGCTGGAAGGCTACTTCAGCCGCTTGAGCTACGACTACGACAACCGTTACTATGCATCTGCCAGTTTCCGTCGCGACGGCTCGTCCCGTTTCCATGAAGATGCCCGCTGGGGTAACTTCTACTCACTGGGCCTCTCCTGGAGAGTCACCCAGGAGGACTTCATGCAGGGCCTCGACTGGCTCGACAATATGCGCCTGAAGGCCAGTTACGGTGAACAGGGCAATGACAGGCTGCCAACATACTATGCATGGCAAAGCTTTTATGGCCTGGGATGGGATAATGAGAATATCGCCGGTGCACTGTATTCTTCACACGAAAACAGGGCACTGGTGTGGGAGTCCAGTGAAAACTTGAACATTGGCTTCGATGCACGGGTTTTCGACAGGGTATCTGTAGAGCTTGACTACTTCATCCGTCAATCCACCAACCTGCTCATGTCTGTGCCGTTGCCACTGTCAACAGGTGTTCCAACCATTGACATGAACGTGGGTGCCATGCAAAACAGGGGTATTGAGTTCCGCAGTGTGTTCGATATTTTCCAGACCAGGGATTTCCGCTGGAGCTTTGACTTCAACATTACCAGCCTGGAAAATGAGATCACCGACATGCCCGAACGGCTTGAAGGGACCATCGTGGGAACGAAAAGATGGGAAACCGGACGTTCCTACTATGAATATTACCTGCGTGAAGTGTCGCACATCGACCCCGTGACCGGCAGCACCATGTTCTTCTACGACATTACCGATGACGAAGGCGAAGTGATTGGACGAGGAACTACCAGTGATATCGCCCGGGCCGACAGGTATTATATCGGCGAAACGTCCATCCCCGATTTCTTTGGTGCTTTCACCAACAACCTGGTGTATCGCAACTTCGACATGTCATTCATGTTTACCTATGGTGTTGGCGGCAAGAGCTATGACAACATTTACAGCTGGCTGATGCACGAAGGGCGCCTGGGATACCATATGCATACTGACATCAACGACCGCTGGAGAGCACCGGTGGCAAATGTCGGACGTGATGATTATCAAACCTTTGATGGCAAACCCAAAGTGGAACACGAAAACAGGAACCTCTTTCCTGGGGTGTCCACACAGTATCTCATGGATATGACCTACATCGCGTTGCGCAACGTTACGTTGGGTTACAGCTTGCCGCGCAACTTGTCAGATCGTGTGGGCATCAGTAACCTTAGGTTGTTTGTTGCCGGTGAGAACCTGGCCATCTGGAATGAGAATGAAGGGATGGACCCACAACATTCTTTTCATGGTGTTACAGACCACACCTACGTTCCTATCAGGACCATCACTTTCGGTGTTAATTTGCAGTTTTAACCATCATAAACAATAGACTCTTATGAAAATCAAAAAAATAATATTAAGTTTTCTGGTGCTCAGCTTTATGGTGAGCAGTTGCGAGAAGGACTTCCTCGAAACGGCACCGACCGATGCTTTATCAGCAGGTGTGATGTTTGACTCATACGCGGGTGCCCAGTTAGCCCTCAACGGCATGTATGCCAAAATGTTCTACTATGGAACGCAGGGAGGCCGCTTGGGACACCATGGCGCTGGCTACTTTGGCAATGTGCTGGATATTGACCTGATGGGTGAAGACATGGCCCGCTGGGACCGCGGATACGGCTGGTATACCGCTACCTATGGCTGGATATCCCATCGAACTCCCGATGGCGGGGTGAACGGCGGCAGGTGGAGCTTTTTCTATGAGCTGATCAACAATGCCAACATCATCCTGTTCTATGCAGATGAAATTGATGATGCCACCGCGGGTGAAATTGCCAACGTGAAAGCGCAGGCTCTGGTTATGCGCGCCTTAAGTTATCATTGGGTGGTTCAAAAACATGCCAAGCCTTATCATACGGGCCGGGACAACCCGGGTGTGCCCATCTATACCGAACCTACTCAGGAAGGCCATCCACGGGCCAGCGTTGGTGAGGTGTATGACAGGATCACACAGGATCTTGAAGATGCCATCACCTATTTCAATGCTACCGCCGATCCCATGGCACAGCGCCATATCTCGCATTCTACCCTGGCCGTGGCTTATGGCCTGCAGGCAAGGGTGGCGCTGACCATGCACGATTTTGGAACGGCTATCTCAGCTGCCGACAATGCCATAACATATGCCCCCGGCAGCCTGTTCACCCCCGGCGACTTTGCTTCGAACCCGGACCAGCTGTTCAACAATGCAAGTGCCTCTGAATGGATGTGGGGCTTTGTGATCAATGAAGAGCAGACACCCTACTATGCGTCCTTTATCAGCCACATGGATGCCAGATATATGTCGTACGCATCGCTTGGTGGCCAGGTCATGCTCAATCATGAACTGTATGATGCCATGACACCTACCGATGTCAGGAGAGGCCTCTGGGTGGCTCCCGAGGAAGCAGTAGAGGGTGATGACTACCTGATGGCCTATAACAACAAAAAGTTTCTGGCCACCGACGTGAGCGCCCCAATGGCTTCTGACCTGCATATCATGCGTCTTGCTGAAATGTACCTCATCAAGGCTGAAGCCGCTGCAAGAAGTGGCGATGACGGGACAGCCCAATTGGCTTTGAACGAGCTGGTAAGCAACAGGGATCCCGCCTTTGACGGTACCACCAACGCCGGTGATGCCCTGATCGAAGAGATCATGTTCCACAGAAGGATAGAACTGTGGGGCGAAGGGTTCCGCTATTTTGACCTCAAACGCACCGATACACCCCTGCGCCGTACAGCTGCCCAGGGTCATGCCATGGGACTGGCCAACATCCATAACGTAGATCCCGGTGATCCGCGTTGGGAATGGTACATTCCCCAGGATGAAATCGATGCCAACGATAACATTTCAGGAGGAGACCAGAATCCGTAATTGAGGGATTATCCTATCATAAAGAAAACCGGGTGCTCAACAGAGTACCCGGTTTTCTTTTTGTTTGTATCCACTAGAAAAGCAGTCGTAAAAGGCAAGGAGAATGTTTATTCAACATCCCACCACATCCTCGTAAAAACATCAACATCTTCCGGGACGTTGTCGGGGTTGTAGAACAACTCGTCAGCGGGATAGACAAACCTTCTCGGGATCTCTGCCTCCGGGTCTTCATCCACGCCATAAGGCTGCAAGGCAGGATATCCTGTTCGCCTGTAATCAGACCACACCTCCGGGTTCAGAAAAAGCGCCGTGTATTTTGCCGTGATGATCTGTTCAAGCGTAACATTTTCAACAGAAGCATGTTCAGCCTCCCACTCCGGGTCAGGAACCCCATGATACAACAAAGAAGAAATGACGGCTTCCGCAAAGGCCTGATCCGCCCGCCCCTGGTTGCCCAGACGAAAATGCACCTCTGCCTCAATGAACTTCTGTTCTGCATAAGATACCAGCAGAACGGGCGACTCGATCTGGTTGAATGCATTCCCGATGTTGGATGCCGTTAAAATTGCCTCACCGGGGCCGGTACCAACGTATTCATGAAGACTGGTACGCACATAAACGGGCAAACGCGGATCTTCAGTATCTTTTAACAACGCTACCAGGAATTTGCCAACCCTTGTATGATTGTAAAGGTTGTCGAAGTAATAATGAGGGTTGACACGGTCACCTCCGGGAAAATGAAACACCATGTTGTCATGATTTCCTGAAAGCAGCTGGTTGGAATCAAAATAAGGCGCCAGGTTATGGAAATTGTCCGAGACATTGGCTGTGCGCAGTAAGTACCTGATCCGTATCATGTTGGCAGCCCTTTTCCATTGATCCAGGTTGCCCCCGTAAAAGGGATCCTGTTCCGCTCCTGGTTTGATGCCGTCCCCTTGTGCTGCCGCTTCCAAATCCTGTATGCCCTGATCCAAAAGCTCAAAAATGCTGAAAATCAAAAACTGTTGTTCATCATAAACAGGATATGCCTTGTATGGGATGTCTCCCCAGGCATCGGTCATCATGCCGAGGCTGTAGGCTTTCAGGATACGCGTAATGCCAAGATAAGCTTTGGCGTTGGCCTGGATGGCATGCTCTGATAACACCATAAGGTTTTCATTGATATAATGGTAGTAAAGATACCAGATGGGGTTCAATAATTCCGGCTGAAGCGAATACCTGTCAACCTGAAGATAGGTGCCCCTGACACCCCCCAGCTGCTGCATCCATTGTAGCGGAAAACGACCATGATCGGTGCCTGCCCAGTAGGCAACAAGATATTGTGTATAAGGCATAAGCTGTTCCAACTCAACTTCCGGTGATGGTGGATCGTCTGTATCCAAAATGTCGCAAGAAAACAGAACCCACAAAGAAAATACAACCACCACAGCCTTTATTGCAAAATGTTTCATGTGTATAATATTTTGTAATTATTTGTCTTTGAAGCAGTCCCAAAGTTGTTGAACAGATGGAACCGCTTCGCTTTCCCATATACTTTTTTAATCATGCGCGGTGAGAATGCCATGGTTAAAAAAAGCTGATGTCCAACGCATATGTGCCTGTTTTTGGGAACCCGTTCGCCCCCCAGGTTTTGTCATGCGTCGCAAAGTTACAACTTATCCATCAAACGCTGTACCAACTTTTGCTGGTTCAGGAGGGCGGTCCTGCGGGTTATTGCAAGATATGACATCTGTTCAAATGGAATTTTTAGTATTTTTATACTTAAAAAGTTAATCACAAAGCTGCACAAGAGACTGTTTTTATATGGCCCGTGAGGTTCCAGCAACCAGAGAATCAAGCAACATCAAAACCCAGTCGGTCGCTGCCGGCAAGCCCTCTTGGATTTTTGGTTGCAGGATGGTCATGAATAACGTTTTGGAGTGGGCTTAACTTTACGGCTTATGCTGTTGATGAAATATTTTACTCCTGTTTATAAGTGGACATTTTTGATGGTTTTTTCGATCTGGTCATTTCATGCGACCGGACAGGAAAATATTCACCGGCTGGTACTTGGTCACGGACCGGTTTACAAGGATGCCGCTTCAGACGTGCTCAAATTTTTTGACCATGCAGATGCAGTGGAGCGTTTTGTTGAGGTCGACCTGGGAGATGGGGCCACGGGCCGTCATCCCGTCAGTGCCGGTGACCCGCTGCTGTTGAACCTCTTCCCGGACATGCAGCTGGAGTCATCCATTGAAAGGCATTACACCAATGTGGACGGTTCAGCCGTTGTTCGTGCGGCCATCAAACACCCCGTCCAGGGTCACCTGTTGATGTCGACCACCGGGGGGCGCAGCCTGGCCACCATAATGGTCGGGGACAGTAACATCATCTACCGGATCACAAGCCATCCCAAAACCGGTGTTCATTATCTCTTTCAGATGAACAAGGATTTGATGGAAAAAATCAATGACTGTCCGGTGCAGGTGCCGCCGCCCGTTACTCCCGCCGAAAAAAAGGAGCAGGCAAGGATTCGTGAGACGATTCGGGAAAAGGGACCGGGCATTCATGATGTTGCACCGGTGGATGTGATGGTTGTATATACCCCTGCTGCCCGCGACTGGGCTCATCTTAACGAAGGGGGTATCGAGAACAGCATCGCGCTGGCCATGGAGCTCGCACGGTTATCGTCCGACAACAGTGAGCTGGGCATCTCCTTCCGGCTGGTGCATTCGCGACTGGTCCCTTATACGGAGGGCGACTCTGCAATCACCGACCTGCGGCGCCTCACCGCCCGGCCCGACTTTAACCCCTTTGAAGAACCGGATAACGGGGCCACCATTGAGGGGTTCATGGATGAAGTACATGACTGGCGAAATGCCTATGGCGCGGACCTTGTCGCTTTCTTCCCGAGGCGTTATGACTCGGGAGGGATGGCATGGCAGCTTCAGGACAGGAGCGGCAGGCCCAGGTTTGGTTTTTCCCTGACACGGGTGCAGCAGGCATCATGGACATACACGCATATCCATGAGCTGGGACACAACATGGGAGCCCACCACCACAAGGAGCAGTCTGAATCACCCGGGCCCACCGAGTGGAACGACTGGCCGGGGAACAACTGGTCGGCTGGATGGCGATGGACAGGAGCTGACGGGGGGCATTATGTGTCTGTGATGGCCTATCAGAGCGGCGACATGTATGATGATGGCATCGACCATTTGAGAAAACCATATTTCAGCAATCCCGAAGTGCTGCATCAGGAAGTACCCACAGGCGATGCCGTAGACGGTGATAATGCACGGTCAATGAGAGAGATAAAACATGTCATATCAAACTACCGCTCCATCGCGATCCCCACAATGAAAGGGCTGGTTGAGGATGAAAATCAACAGGCCATCCATGGTGCCCGGGTCCAGGTGAAAGAACAGGGCATTACCTTGTACACCAGTCATGACGGCAGCTTTTCAATACCATACCTCCCCGAAGGCAAACACGATCTGCAGATCTCCAAAGCAGACTATTATTCTATTGAACACGAAATAGACCCAATACCAGGACAGACACTTGAGCAAGTTTTTACACTGAAACCCTTGGCAGACACTACTGTTAGCGGGTTCGTCGCCGGAGAAGAAGAACCTGAGGCTGGACTGGACGGCGCGATGGTTCGATTCACCTGGGAAGACCTGGTGTTCCTGGCAAGGACCGAAGAGGGGGCATTCCAGATAGAAGAACTGCCTGGAGGCTTGCCCTATGAGGTGTTGATCACCTTTCCCGGCTATTCAGTCTATCATGCGGAAATCACCCTTGACACCGAAGGGGGAAGCCTTGAACCGGTCGTCCTGTCGAAGGCCTTTCGCCCTGTTGAAAAGATCAGGGCGGAAGAGACCGACACCTACATAGAGGTTTCATGGGACGATCCGACATTCGTTGGGGCCTTCCAACATGATGGTGGCGGTCCCCCTTTTGCTGCCATCGGCTTTGAATATGCACCCAACAGTTTGTTTGGCGGGGTCCATAAAAGGCATGCATGGATCAATCGCGTTGAGTGGTTCTCATCGGCAGAAAGTGAAGAGAAGGCCAACCTGTATATCCTGCCCCTGACCCCCAACGGCATCCCCGATCGCAGCAGGGCACCGATCTACTATGAAGTAGGCATCAATAATGAGCCAGGACAGCCGATGCAGTACACGCTGCCGGAAACAATATATGCGCCACATGGCTTCTTTGTGGGCGTGGGGGGAAACGGCACCTTTTATATGGCCACAGATAAAGAGGACTTCACACCCGGAACAAATTTCTTCAGCTCCGACTTCCACCAATTTGGTTTCCTGGACATGCAGGCCACGGAGTTCCCTTACAATTTTTTTGTTCGTGCCCGTGGTTACGACTTTGGGCTATGGTTAAATGATGGCCAAAACAAAGGAGTGGTAAAACCCCCTTCGGAGGATTGTGATGGCATTCGGGCCATCGGCTCGGCTGCAAGAAAAGTCGCTTTGCCTGAGAACAATGTGGCGGAGGTTCCTCAGACTGCTGACGGACAACAAGCCATGAAGCCTGAAAAACCTGCAACACGGCAACAGATCTTGTCGGTCAAAGAAGAACAACCCTTGGAGTATGCAATTTACCTGGACAATTTTGATGAGCCTGTTGCAGAGGGCATCACAAACAACAAATACCGTTTTGAGGGGCTGCCTCACGGGAGGTACGAGGTTGGGGTTCAGGCTGTTTACGCTGACGTACTGTCGGAGATCACCACACGGACCGTGTTTTCCGGCACCCCCAAATATATGCTAGTGCTGAAAACAGAGCCGGAGGAGGCCGGGATAACCTTTCAGCAGGGAGAATACGAAAAGGGAAGCACCATCAGGCTTGATGCACTCCCTCATCCCGGTTATATTTTTCACCGCTGGCTGGATGTCAACATGAATGCATTGGCCGATCAACCTGTGCATGAGTTTGTGATGCCGGCAGCCGATGTAACGCTTACCGCATATTTCCTGGAGGACCCTGCCGGTGTGAAAGAACTGAAGGTTTATCCCAATCCGGCAGGCGATCGGATAAACATCCTGGCTGACCAGGCTATTTCTGAGATCCGCATGGTGAACCTGACAGGCCAGATGGTATATCAAGTAAAGGAACTCAACCAACGTTTCCACCAGTTTTCTGTGGCCCATATGCGGGGAGGCTTGTACATATTGCAGTTGCGTACAGGGGAGGAGTGGCACACCGAGCGGGTCCAGGTCGTTGGCCAGCGTGGCAGGGAATGAGAATTTGCCACCATGAACTGACAGCCTCTTCTGCTATTCTTTAATGGCTTGAATGCCCGGTAATGATTTGCCTTCCATGTATTCGAGCAAAGCGCCGCCGCCGGTGCTCACATGGCCCACCTTGTCTTCGAGCCCAAACTGGTTGATCGCGGCCACCGAGTCACCACCGCCCACCAATGAGAATGCCCCTTTCGCAGTGGCCTTGGCCAGGGCCTCGGCAATGGCCCTTGTGCCCTGTGCAAAATTTGACATTTCGAAAACACCCATGGGCCCGTTCCACACGATGGTTTTGGCTCCCTCAATGATGGCTGAGAATTTCTTCATGCTCTCCTTGCCAATATCAAGTCCCAGCCACTCATCCGGAATATTGTCGGCCATGGCCTCTTTTCTGTTGGCATCATTGGAAAAAGCATCCGCAATGATGGCATCTGACGGCAGGTTGATCCTTACACCCATTTCCCTGGCGGAAGAGATGATCTTGCGCGCCGTTTCGAGGTAATCATCTTCACACATGCTTTTGCCGATCTTGCCGCCCTGTGCCTTGATGAAGGTGAACATCATACCACCGCCAATGATGAGCTCATCCGCTTTTTGCAGCAAATTTTCAATAACGTCTATCTTGGTGCTGACTTTGGCGCCTCCTATGATTGCCACATAAGGTTTCTTGGTGTCATGCAGCACCTTGTCGATATTGGCCAGCTCATTGGCCATGATGTAACCCAACGCCTTGGCTTCAGGGAAGAATTTTGCCACAATGGTGGTGGAAGCATGTGCACGGTGGGCAGTGCCAAAGGCATCATTTACGTAAATGTCAGCCAGCCCAGCCAGTTTTTTGGCAAAAGCTTCGTCACCCTTTGTCTCTTCTTTGTAAAACCGCAGGTTTTCCAGTAATAATACCTCCCCGGGCTTTAATGAGGCTGCCTTTTCTTTCGCAGATCCGCCGATACAGTCATCGGCAAACTGAACTTCTGTGTCAAGCAGCTTGCCCAGATGTCCGGTCAGATGACGCAGTGAGAACTTTTCGTCCGGGCCTTCTTTCGGACGACCCAGGTGCGACATGAGAATAACGGACCCCCCGTCATCCAGGATCTTCCGGATGGTGGGGACCGCCGCCCGCATGCGTGAATCATCGGTGATCTGCATTTTATCATTCAGGGGCACGTTGAAATCGACACGGATCAACGCACGTTTGTCAGAAAAGTTTATGTTGTCTATGTTCTTCATATGATGAAAGGTTTTATGTTTGTTTTTGTTTGTTCCGGTGCTTTAATGAAGACAGGTGCTTCAGTATTAGTTTCATCACGACCTCGGTTCAGTTTTTCCGTTTGGCGATGCGGACAAACCATCATGACCATGATGCTGAACGGGTCAGAGTCAGCAATTTTCAAGGTCAGGGACCTTGCATACTTTCTGTACCCGGCAGCTTAAAAATGCTTACATTTACGGTTGTTTACCACGGCACAAAATTACAATTTTTATATTAATCAAATCATAAGCAGATCAGGCCACCGTTTTATATTTACAGTCAGCCCCCCGGTACCGGTGTGCGCTGTTTAAGCATGAATATGTTCATATAACTTAACCCCAATGCGATCTTTTACCGATACAGTATCCAGCAAGCTGCCCAATACGGGGACTTCTATTTTTGCAGTGATGACGCAACTTGCCGGGGAGCATGATGCCATCAACCTGTCTCAGGGTTTTCCTGATTTTGAGGTGTCGCCGGTTTTGATAGAACTGGTTGCCAAACATATGCGTGCAGGGCATAATCAGTATGCCCCCATGCCCGGTGTGCCGGCCCTTCGGGAGGTCATCGCCGGGAAGACCTCCAGCCTATATGGTGCAGAATACCATCCTGAAACAGAAATTACTGTAACAGCAGGGGCAACCCAGGCCATCTTCGCCGCCATCTCGGCATTTGTGCGGGATGATGATGAAGTGATTGTGTTTGAACCCGCGTACGACAGTTATATCCCCGCGATTAAGCTCAGCGGTGGCGTGCCCATTACATGCAAACTGAAAGCACCCGGCTTTCAGATCGACTGGGAGGAAGTAAGGCGATTGATATGCAACCGGACAAAGATGATCATCATCAACAGTCCGCACAACCCTACCGGAAGCATTCTCAGCAAGCAAGACCTTCTGGCGCTTGAAAAACTTGTCAAAAATACCGGTATCCTGATCCTTAGTGATGAAGTCTATGAGCATATCATTTTCGGTGAGGAAGTGCATGAGAGTGTGTGCCGGTATCCCGGCCTGGCGGAAAGAAGCCTTGTGACCTGTTCATTTGGCAAGACCTTTCACGCCACCGGATGGAAAACCGGGTACTGCCTTGCTCCGGCTGTCCTGATGAAGGAGTTCCGGAAAACACATCAGTTCATGGTGTTTTGCTCCAACACCCCCGTGCAGCATGCCCTCGCTGACTTCCTGCAAAATGCCGGCAATTATGAAGGCCTGGGCCTCTTCTACCAGGCGAAAAGAGATTTCTTTCTGAAAGCGCTCGAAGGATCGCGTTTTACCTTTACACCTGCCGGCGGCACCTATTTTCAATTGCTTGATTATACTGCTGTCAGTGATAAGAACGAAATGGATTTCGCCGAATGGCTGGTAAAAGAGCACAAAGTGGCCGGCGTGCCTGTGTCTTCCTTTTACAATAAGCCGTACAACAACCGGTTGTTAAGGTTTTGTTTTGCCAAATCAGAAGAAACATTGCAAAAAGCGGCCGATATATTATGCAAAATTTAAGTGTCCACCTTATTCAGTCACCCCTGTATTGGGAAGAGATCGAAAAGAACCTGGATATGTTCTCCGGGAAGATAAGGGAGGTAAAAACATCCCCTGATATCATCGTGTTGCCCGAGATGTTCACCACCGGCTTTACCCAGGAACCCCACGATGTTGCTGAACCCATGGAAGGTAGAACCATGCAGTGGATGCAGGAGAGAGCCGTTGAGAAACAATGTGTGGTTGCCGGCAGCATTGTTATCAGGGAAAAAGGCCGACATTACAACCGTTTGGTGTGGATGCCCCCGGAAGGGGATTATCAATGCTATGATAAAAAACACCTGTTCACTTTTGCCGGAGAGGATAAGCAGTACACTCCCGGGTCGGGCAGGCTCATCGTTGAGCTCAAGGGGTGGAAGGTGATGCCGCTGATCTGTTATGACCTGCGTTTCCCGGTGTGGAACCGTAACAGCTATCAGCCGGATCAGGGATTTGCCTACGACTGTATCCTGAATGTGGCAAACTGGCCGGGTAGCCGTAGCCATGTATGGCGCATTTTGCTCATGGCGCGTGCACTTGAAAATCAAGCCTATGTTATCGGTCTGAACAGGATAGGAGAGGACAAAAACAACATTGTTTATTCGGGCGACTCGGCTGTGATCAGTCCCAAAGGGGATAACCTGTCCAGCATCATGCCTTCCCGCGAAATGGCAGAGACTGTGGTGATGTCGCGGTCTGAACTCGACAGCTTCAGGGATAAATTCAGGGTATGGGCAGACTGGGATAACTTTAGGCTGGAGTGACGGGCCCCTCATACCATGTCCATCTCCAGGCGGAGGTTGTCGATGATGAATTGTTGCCGCTCAGGGGTGTTTTTGCCCATGTAGAACTTCAAGATGTCAGTAAGACTAAGGTCTTTCCTGAGAATCACAGGATCCAGACGGATGTTTTTACCGATAAAATGACTGAACTCATCCGGTGAGATTTCTCCAAGCCCCTTGAAACGGGTGATCTCAGGATTGCCGCTCAACGATTGTACCGCCTTTTGTTTTTCCTGCTCCGTATAGCAATAGTGGGTCGTTTTTTTGTTGCGCACCCTGAACAACGGTGTTTGAAGGATGTACAAGTGTCCGTTGCGCACCAGGTCAGGGAAGAACTGCAGGAAAAAGGTAAGCAGCAACAACCTGATATGCATGCCGTCAACATCCGCATCCGTTGCAAGCACCACATTGTTGTACCTGAGGTTTTCCAAGCTTTCTTCTATATTCAGGGCAGCTTGCAGAAGGTTGAACTCCTCGTTCTCGTAAACGATCTTCTTGGTAAGCCCATAACAGTTCAGTGGCTTGCCCTTCAGACTGAACACGGCCTGGGTGTTCACATCCCTGGCCTTGGTGATGGACCCGCTGGCAGAGTCTCCCTCGGTGATAAAAAGGGTCGTGTCCAGCCGTTGCGGGTGATTGTCGTTGTAATGTACCCGGCAGTCACGGAGTTTTTTGTTGTGTAAGCTAGCCTTTTTAACACGCTCCCGGGCAAGCTTCTTGATGTTGGCCATGTCTTTCCTGTCCCTCTCCGACTGCAGGATCTTTTTCAGCAGATCTTCAGCGACAACCCCGTGCATATGAAGGTAATTGTCGAGCCTGCGCTTCAGGATGTCGCCAATGTAGTTCCGGATCGTAGGGCCACCCGGCTCCAGGTGTTGTGAGCCCAGTTTGGTTTTGGTCTGGGACTCGAATACCGGCTCCTGCACCTTGATGCTGAAGGCAACCATCAAAGATGTCTTGATATCATTCGCATCAAAATCCTTTTTATAAAACTCACGGATGGTTTTGTTCAAAGCCTCCCTGAATGCCGCCTGGTGTGTGCCTCCCTGTGTGGTGTGCTGACCGTTAACAAAGGAATAATACTCTTCACTGTACTGGCTGGTGCTATGAGTAAAAGCGAACTCGAGCTCATCTTCCTGAATATGGATGATGGGATAACATACCGGGGTGTCAATGTTTCGCGAAAGCAGGTCCAACAGGCCGTTTTTTGAATGCAAACGCCTGCCGTTGAAGATAATGGTAAGCCCACGGTTCAGAAACACATAGTTCCAGAGCAGTTGCTCGATGTATTCATCAATGAAGCGGAACTTACCGAAGATGGTATCATCGGGGGTGAAGGTTACCACCGTGCCTGTGCGTTCCCTGCTTTCACTCACCTCATATTCCTTTACAAGTTTCCCCAATGCAAATTCAGCGGTTTTGGATCTGCCCTCGCGGATCGATTCTATCCGGAACGAGTTGGAAAGTGCGTTCACCGCCTTGGTGCCGACACCATTCAAGCCCACGGTCTTCTTGAACACCTTGCTGTCGTACTTTGCCCCGGTGTTGATTTTGGAAACACAGTCAACGACCTTGCCCAGGGGGATGCCCCGTCCATAATCCCTGACGGTGACCATCGATTCATCAATATGGACTTCAATCGTTTTCCCGAAACCCATGATGAACTCGTCAATGGCGTTGTCAATCACCTCTTTGATCAACACATAGATGCCGTCGTCCTGCGAAGCCCCGTCGCCAAGCTTCCCGATATACATGCCGGGACGCAAACGGATATGCTCTTTCCAGTCGAGTGTACGTATGCTGTCTTCAGAATATTTCTCTCCCATTTTGCTTCAGGATGATGATCTGCAAAGATACACGACAATTTTCAATTGACACACAGACGGATGAAAAACCTCTCAAGGTCTTTCACCCGATTGTTGCTTGTTTATTAATGTTTATCATTTGTCGAAAGGTCAAAGAGGTTGAAGGGTTTAAAGGTTTAAAAGTTTAAGGGTTTAAAGGTTTAAAAGCCAATAGCTTACAGCCAATGCCCAAAAGATTCGTTTCATCGCTCTGCCCCCTTCGGCGATATTGTACTTTTTCTTTGGCTTCCATTGTGCTTTTACCGCCTTCGGCGGCATTGTACTTTTTCTTTGGCTTCCATTGTGCTTTTACCGCCTTCGGCGGCATTGTACTTTTTCTTTGGCTTCCATCCAAAGAAAAAGCTACCAAAAAGAAAGATCACCGCTTCTGATGCATCTGCTAAAATCTACGGCATCTTTACCCTGCGCAGG
>SLCY01000083.1 GCA_007125585.1 Bacteroidales bacterium | reverse complement strand
TCCAGAAACAGGGGGCTGAAGAAGGTAAGGGGAAAGTATGTGGCCCCGCTCGACGCCGACGACATCAGCCTTCCCCACCGGTTTGAAACATTGTACCGCTTCATGGAAGAGAATCCACAGATCGATATCTGCGGAAGCGCAACGGAGGTTTTTGGGTCTGTGTCCCGGATTTCCAAACCATTGCCCACCCATGAGGAGATCTTTGCCGGCTTTCTGAGGGATTGCAGAATGCTTTATTCCACTGTGATCATCAGAAGAGAAAAAATAGCCTCCCTGGATGAGCCTTTCGATGTCAGATTTACATTCTCTGAAGATTATGACCTCTGGGTCAGGCTGGCATTAATGGGGTTGACGTTTGCCAACCTCAACGATGTATTGGTGAAGTACCGCGTTCACGATACCAACGTCAGCGTCGTGCATACTGAAGAGCAACGCCGCTTCGCTGCAATGGCCCGGTTGCACCTGTTCAGGGAGCTCAACATCGAAACCCCGGAAGAAAAGTTGCCGTTGCACCAGCTGTTAAAGTTGGGGAAAAGAAGGGACCGGCGCGAGATGGAAGTCGTTTCAGGCTGGATTGATGAGCTTGTGGCGGCTAATGAAAAAAGGGGGCTGTTCCATCATGAGATCCTGAAAAAAGAGCTTGCCGAAATGTGGTATATGGCCTTTACAAACTCCTGTCACAATGGGCTGTGGGCTTGGCGACGCTACCACCGGCAGCCCTTGTCGCGGTATTATCCGCTTGGCCTTGCTTCCAGGATGAAGCTTTTGGGCAAATGCCTCTTGAGGGTCAACTCAAAAAAAGAACTCATGGGCCGCCCGGAGGCGGCAGCCACGCAAGAATAACAATTTTTTGACCATTCACCCATTATGCATCGAAAGAACATTTCGGTCGTCATCCCCACCCACAACAGGCTCCCGTTGCTGGAAAAAGCCATTCAAAGCGTGGCAGTGCAGAGTGTCCTGCCCGACGAACTGATCGTTGTGGATGACGGCTCCGACACGCCGGCCGGTGAAAGCATCTTCTCTGGTGTCCCCCCGGGGGTACACGATGTCCTGTTGCGCACCCCCGTCGCAAGAGGCGCCCCCCATGCCCGCAACAGGGGGGCAAGGCAGGCCGCCGGCGAGTGGCTCACGTTCCTGGATGACGACGACACCTTCTTTCCCCACAAAATCGAAGCCGTGAAACAGGTGATCATGGAAAACCCGGATGCCGACGTGATCTACCATCCCGCGGAAATCCATCTGGTGCGCGAAAAGGCCCGGTACCGCTCCGGCACCACCGACCTGAACAAGGGTCCCGGGGCGCTCAGACAGCTTCTGGTCCGGAATGTGGTGGGCGGGACCTCCATGGCCGTGGTGAAAAGATCAGCGTTCCTGAAAGCCGGCGGATTTGATGAAGAAATGCCGGCCCTGCAGGACTGGGAGCTGTGGATCAACATGGCAAAACAAGATATGCGCTTTGTTTTTTTTCCGGATGCATTGACACGCTATTGCCACAACACCTCACAACAAAGCATTACCATGGTCTATGAATCCATGGAAAAGGCTTTCGCCAGGCTTGAAGAAAAATATGCCGCCGACTATGCAGCCCTGGGCCGGGTTGAGAAAAAACAATTCGACATGAACAAGCTGAAAAACAAAGTGTTCAAAGCCCTGCTCCACCACAACAAAAAGGCCGCCTTCACCATACAGGGCAAGCTTTTTCTGAGATCCCTCAGCCCTTCCGACCTTTTTGCCCTGCTCTTGATGCCCCTTGGTGCTAAAACAGCGTTCAAAGCCCGCTCATGGTTGCACTAAACCAATCCCCACATGCCGGCAGCCGAAGCCCATCATTCAGGAATTAAAAATTGTTGGCAGACAAGATAACACCGAAAATCCTGGTACAACGTGAAAATCGCCTATCTGATCAACGCTTTCAACAACTACGAACACCTCAACAGGCTGCTATCCGCCCTGGACGATGAAGGGGTACGGTTCTTTATCCATATCGACAAAAAATCAAAAATGCCCGAAGAGATCGTATCCCGGGAAAGGGTGGTTTTTGTCGACAGGGTAAAGGTATGGTGGGGCGGATGGTCGCTCCAGGAAGCGATCATCATCATGATGAAAGAGGCTTTCCGGCACGAGGCCGATTACTTTGTCCTGCTGAGCGGCACCGACTACCCGATACGGCCAAACCGGCACCTGTACAACAAGCTGAAGGAGGGCGGTGAGTATATTAACATCATCAGGGGGTTTTGTTCCCACAAGCCCGAATCGAGGATCAGGTACTATTATTTTGACGGGTTCAACCGAAGGAACAAGAAAAGCCTGAAGACATTGTTCTTTTTTGTCCTGGAAGAACTACAGCGGCGAACAAAACTGGTTGCCAAACGCAACTATCCTTTCGGGCAAATATTCCACGGTGCGACCTGGTGGGCCCTTAGCCGCGACTGCGTGGGGTATGTTCTCGACTACATGGAAAACAACCCCGACTGCGTGCGCTTTTACAAGACAAGCCTGGCACCGGATGAGTCGATGGTACACACCATCATCGGCAATTCGAAGCATTACAGGAACTGCCGGGGCAATTTGACCTATACTGACTGGTCTGCAAAAAAGCCCTCCCCTGCCATCATCACAGGCCATCATGTGGACATGTTCAAAAAACATCCTGCTTTTTCCGGGGATCGGGGACCGTTCTTTGCAAGGAAGTTCCTCGATACGAGCGGCGACGTGGTAACCCGGATTGAAAACGAAATGCGGCTGTGATCATGAAATTCTCCGTCCTTCTTTCCGTTTACGAAAAAGAAAAGCCCCACTACCTGGTGACGGCGCTGGAGAGCCTTGTCAGCCAAACCCTGCCGCCCGATGAGGTTGTGCTGGTTTATGACGGCCCCATCACCCCTGACCTGCACGCCGTGATCAATTCCTTCAGAGACGTGTTGCCGCTCAAACCGGTTTACCTGAAAAACAACCAGGGCCTGAGCCAAGCGCTGAACACCGGGTTAAGGCACTGCAAAAACAAATGGGTGGCCCGGATGGACACCGACGACATCGCCCTGCCGGAAAGACTGGCAGTTCAGGCAGAAATGATCAAAAACAACCCGGACATAGACATTTTAGGATCATGGGCTACCACCATAGATGAAGCCGGAACACCAAAACGCCTCCTGAAGGTTCCACTTGAGAACACTCGAATCAGAAAGCTTGTATGGTCCTGCCCGATGATCCATCCAACCGTTTGCTTCCGCAGAGATAAAATCCTGGCATTGGGGGGTTATGATCCGAAAGCCGGGCCGCGGCAAGATGATTACGAACTGTGGTTCAGGTGCGTGAAAGCTGGCTACCTGTTTGCCAACACCCACCAACCACTGCTATTATATCGCTTCACTGACGACCAGATCAGGAAAAACACCCTAAAAGTAGGTTACCACAGGCTCAAGGTCGGAATGAAGGGCAACAGGATGCTGAAAGCGGGCCCAACTGCCTACGTTGGTGTTATGGTCCCATTCGTACGGACCTTATTGCCATACCCGTTAAATGTGTGGTTTTATAAATTGCTTGCCAAAGTTAACCCGCGCAACCGGTAACCTTCGCCAGGCATCTCTTAGAACGTTTTACACTTAAGCGCATCATTAATGGTCATTTGGTTCGCGTCATTTGCGCTGAAGCGCAAATAATCAGGATTGCTAAAGCAGGGGGAAAGACACTGCCGGAATGGAATGTGATGACATTCGTCTCCCCGGCTAGGTTTAAGCACAGTTAAATTATACGGAAACCCTCCATGAGATTACTAAAAAGAACCATTCATTTCCTTTTTAAAAAACTTGGATACAGGCTTGTAAAGGTTTTAGACAAAAAAGCAAGGTCGGTTCCGTTTGTTCAAGATGATGGTGACCCCCCTTCTAAAACCCATGTATTTGTAATAGAATTCATTGGTCCGACCGGTGTTGGCAAAACAACACTGTTTGAAAGGATAAAGAACCACACTTCTGCCCAATGGTATTACCGGGAAAACCTATCTTCTCTGAAACTAAAAGAATGGGAGGGTATATTGAGTGGAAGCTTGCATTGGAAAATTCTTTTTGACAGGCTTTTGAGGCTTAATGGTCTCAATTTAGATGGTTTTTATAAAACAAAACGGATGAGATATCTTGCCCAGGTGATGCTTTATGATCTACATTTGCACAACGGGGTGTCTGACAAGGGCTTTCTGCTTGATGAAGGGATTTGTCACAACTTTACTAAAGAACTAAATGCATTGCCGGAAGACGAATTTAAAACAATAATGGCAGGCAGGGCGCTCATTTACCTGGTGCCAAAGAATCCTTCTACTGTTTTAAAACGTATCAGGAAAAGAGCTCAAAATAGTGGAAAAACGTTAGGCCACCACAAGGGATTGTCTGACGATGAATTGCGTTTAAAAGCAGAATTTCACATGAATCAGTTTGACATACTGGTATCCCGGGCCCGGTCCACAGGCATCCCGATTTGCATTGTTTACGCTGAAGATGAACCTGATCGAAACGCTGAAACCATACTTGGTTTTGAAAAAACCATGGCCTCGTCCTGAAGTAGGTTTGCACTTTTTGCAAACAAAATCAGGCCGGGTCAAATAAATAGGTCATTTTTTGCCCACTGCTTCCTCTCGCTTCTTTATGACGCTGAAAATAAACAAAATACAAACTCATGCTTTCAATAACCCTGCCGTAACCATAAGCTGGATTGTGGTTATGCTGGCCGTGATCATCTCTGCAGTGCAGTTTTTTTACAACAGGAGTCTTTGGCTCGATGAGGCCAGGCTCGCCCTTAATATTATTAATAAAAGCCATTTTGAATTACTCCTGCCGCTCGACATGAATCAGGTCGCTCCTTTGCTTTACCTGCAGATTGTTAAACTGTTTTCTGCCCTCACGCCGGAAGCGGAATATGGCCTCAGGCTTTTCTCCTTGCTTTGTTTCTGGGCGGCTCTTGTCCTGTTTTACAAAACCGCACGCCTGCTGCTTAAAGACACATTGCCGTTCGTTTTTGTGGTCAGCCTGTTCGCATTAAACTCTTCAATGGTCTATTATTCTAGCGAGGTTAAACAGTATATGACAGATGTGTTTATAGCTGTGTTGTTTGTTTTCCTTCTTTTAAGGGATTACAAATCGCCCGGCACAAAACATCTGTCGATATTGGTTGCAGGAATAGTGGCCATATGGGTTTCCAATGTGGCGCCCATCATCCTGTGCGCTTCAGGTGTTGGCCTCCTGCAGCAGGCTGCAATTAAGCAAAAAAAGGATTTATGGCAACTTGTCGGCGTAGGTGGCGTATGGCTCATTGTATTTGTCGTGTACTATGTTCTCTTCCTTTATGATCACCCCACCAGGGCATTTATGCAGGCATATTGGTCAGAAGCCCATGCATTCCTGCCGCTGAACCCGTTTTCATCAGACTTTTGGGTCTTTCTGCTATACCGTCTTGGGGGGCTTAGCAAGATGAGCTTCTCCCCTTTTATTGCATTAGCCGTTTTCTTTTCTCTTTTTGTCTTGGCTGGCTATGTTCATTTGCTGAAAAACAAAAAGACCTTCACCTTCATCCTGCTTGCCCTGCCCATAGTAACTCATATGCTGCTTTCAGCAATAGCTCTCTATCCTTTTATGGGCAGGCTGATTCTGTACCTGGCTCCTTATGTCATTCTCGCCTCTGGGTTTGGCTTACAAGCCGTTGTTGATCGATGGCCTTTGAAGGCAAAATCACTTCGCGCGGTTTTCGTGTTAGTCCCCGGGTTGTTTTTGGCGCTTATTATGTATTCCTTTCCTCTGCATAGATCCGAAATCAAACAGCCCCTTGAATTTATACAGGATAACCGGCAACAAGGAGACAAACTCTATGTTGCACCGGGGTCTGTAGCTGCTTATACCTATTATACGCAAACCGGCCACTTTTGCGAAAACAATATGGTTGTCATCCTCAGCAGACCACGAATGACTTCAAAGGAAGCCTTTTTTGAACAAACCATCCTTCCGCTTACCGGACCCTGCTGGCTCCTTTTTTCGCATAACCAGGAAATAGCAGATTATGTGGTCGGGAAACTTGGCAAAATGAGCCTAAAGCCAGCAAAGGCCTTCGAAACAGTGAATGCTGCTACTTATTTGTTTTATTTTAACTCAGAATGAACTTGACTGCCGGCCCAGCAACAAAGGAGACTGGTGTAGACCAAGTAAAGGTCCTGTCGGTCATTATCCCTGCCTATAATGAGGAAGAGACGATTGTCAGGCTGCTGGAAAAAATCCGTGCAACACCCCTTCTTCAACAGATAAAAAAAGAGCTCATTGTTGTAGACGATTGCTCCTCTGATCAAACCGGTGAAACCGTTGCTTCATATATGAAAGCCAACCCCGGTTTAGATATTAAATATTTTAAACACATCACAAACCGGGGCAAGGGAGCATCCCTGCACACAGGAATCCGTCACGCTTCCGGTGACCTGTTGATTATCCAGGATGCTGACCTCGAATACGACCCCGCCGATTACAATAAACTCCTGGAGCCAGTGATGGCTGGTCAAGCGGATGTGGTATATGGATCACGGTTCCTTGAGGGGAGCCAGTTTGGCATATATGGGTTATTGCACACAGTGGGAAACAAATTTCTGACGCGACTGTCGAACTTGTTTACAGGGCTAAAGCTGACAGACATGGAAACCTGTTATAAGCTCCTCCCGGTTAAACTCATAAAGTCAATGGATCTAAAAGAGCAACGTTTTGGATTTGAGCCCGAACTAACTGCTCTTCTCGCAAAAATACCAAACCTCCGCATAATAGAAGTGAGCGTCTCCTATTCCAGACGAACTTATACTGAGGGTAAGAAAATCGGATGGCGCGATGGTGTGCGGGCATTTTATGTGATCATCAAATATGGACTGTTTTATAAACAGCCACACAGCGGAAGACAGGAATAATGCCAGAAATGACCAAACGCTCGTGGATAAAGCCTCGGCTAACCTTTTTGTCTTTAACATGCTTAAGCAGCTGGGCATAAAGCGTTTGGTTGACTCGTCAAGAGACTTGTTTAACCGGCTGTCAGAAAAAGACCTGGCTCTTTTATATGCTGAACCCATATGGGCAGACCCTGGTAAGTGCAAATAAATCAATCGTTAATATGAACCTTGCTATCATCTCGCCGGGTTATGACACTTCTTCAGAAACCTTCATCCAGGCGCATAAACGCATACCTGGTGTGACGGTGTTTTTTTACTACGGCGGGATGGTCCCAAAATTCCTTGAAGGCCACGGACCTGTTGATTTCAAAACCATCAGGGCCATAATGAATCGCACCAGCCAGCATCGCGACAAAAGAACCAACCTGAGCTTGCCGGAAGAAGCCCTGATGAAATCGTTTAAACAACACAGAATAGATTGCGTTTTGGCTGAATATGGCACAACGGCAGTTAGTGTGCTGAATGTTTGCAGAACCCTGAAGCTGCCATTAATAGCGCATTTCCATGGGTTCGATGCTTCGGTACATCTGGTCGTTGAAAAAAACCTGAAAGCGTATCAAAAGCTGTTCGATTATGCAAGCAGCATCATCGCGGTCAGCCGCGCCATGGAGAAAAAGCTGCTGGATTTGGGTTGCCCCGCAAGCAAGTTGTTGTACACCGCCTGTGCCCCTGATGATGCATTTCTGGATGTCAAGCCAACCTATCGCAAAAAACAATTTGTCGGTATCGGCAGGTTTGTTGACAAAAAAGCGCCGTACTACACCCTGCTCGCATTTCAAAGTGCCCTGTCAGCACATCCGGATGCTCAACTGATCATTGGCGGCGAAGGGCCCTTGCTAAACACCTGCAACAACCTGGTGAAACACCTCAAGCTTGAAAAAAATGTTGTGTTGCCCGGTTTTATAACGCCTGGGCAGTATCGCGAGCACCTTGCAGAATCCCGTGCGTATGTGCAGCACTCCATCACTGCCGAAAATGGCGACATGGAAGGTACGCCGGTCGGTATTCTTGAAGCAAGCGCTGCAGGATTGCCGGTGATAAGCACTTTCCATGCCGGCATCCCCGATGTGATCACCCATGGCAATACCGGCCTGCTTTGCGAAGAACACGATGTTGAGCAAATGGCCGCACATATGGTACAGCTGATCAACAACAAACAACTTGCCATTGCATTGGGCGCCGCCGGCAAAGAAAATATCCGCAACAATTATTCAATGGACCGTCATCTGGGGGTACTGACGGAAGCTGTTCAAAAAGCCCTGAATGACTAAGCCCAACGAAATCATCGTTCGACGTTGCCTTTGCTGTTCTGGCTGGCAGCCAATCATATAAAATTGAGTACCTTTGGATTGCAGGAAAACACACATAGCTCACAAATAAAAAGGACACTGCCGTTATGCCTATACCAAAACAATTAAAAGTTAACGACCCCCATGTGGTGCACGAAACCCTGGACGGGGAAACCATTTTGCTCAACCTCCGTAAAGGCCTTTATTACAGCATGAACGATTCGGGATCGGCCCTTTGGGATTATATTCAGGTAACAGGTGATTCGGAGGCGGCCATCGCCCTTTTGACAAAAGACAGCGGTGCGGAGCATGAGAACATCGTCTCTTCTGTTAACCGGTTCCTGAACGAACTTATCGAAGAGGAGCTTCTGGTAGCCGGCAAGAAAGCAGATCCGGTTTCCGAAACAGAGGTTAATTCAATGACCGAAAGGCTGAAGTCTTTTGCCGGTGACTTTTTCCCTCCGGCAATGAGCAAATACACCGACATGCAGGATTTGTTGCTGCTTGATCCCATCCATGACGTGGAAGAAGAGGGGTGGCCGGAACCCAAAGAGGATGAATAAATGCACCAGTCTGTCTACAGCCCTTTCCCCACCCCCGGCCAGGAATTATTGCTGAAAGCTGCTTTATTGAAAGAAGATGACGCAAAACAGGCCTGGCGGCAATGGAGAACAACCACAGACTTTGAGCGGGATGTTGACAGCGGCTCCCAGAGACTGTTGCCGCTGGTATTCCTTAACCTTCTGGAACACCGGACAGATGACCCCGCTATGTTGCGTTTGAAGGGGATGTACCGGAAGACATGGTCGGCCAATCATTTTCTTTTCCGCCAGACAGCCAATATCCTGAACTGTTTGCAGGAAGCGGGAATTCCCGTTATGGTACTGAAAGGCATTCCCCTCACCATCCTGTATTATAAAAACCATGCATTGCGCCCAATGTCCGATATGGATATCATGGTTCCCCTTTCTTGTGCCAGGGATGCCATCGGTGTATTAAAAAACAATGGCTGGTCTGTAGGGAATCCGGCCCAGCTGGAGTTCTTTCTTAAGTATGGACGCAGCACCGAACTTTTCGATGCAGACCGAAACGAGCTTGACCTGCATTGGCACCCGGTCTTTGAAACGTATGATGACAGGGCAACGTCAACATTTTGGGATAAGGCCATCACCCTGGAAGTGGCTGGTGTGCAAACACAGACCATGTGTCCGGCAGATACGCTGTTTCATGTGATCGTCCACGGCTTTATGAGCAATAATGAACCACCGGTGCGGTGGGTGCCGGACTCCCTTATGATCATTCGCCAGGATGATTGCCCGGTTGACTGGGGCCGGCTGACAGAGCTGACCGGCCGCTATTCCGTTTCTTTGCAAATGAAAGAGGGCCTCAATTACCTGCACACCACATTTAACGCACCGATCCCCGGATATTTTATGGACAGGATAAACAAAATAAAGCCCCGGTGGGCCGACCGGTTGGTTTACAGACACGCCATCGCGTTCGGCGACCGTTCAGCTCACACTTTCAGGCAAAGGGTGTCCAAGGTATATGTCAACTATATCCGTCAGGCCGGGAACAAAAACTTTTTCCGCCTGCACCTCGGATTTATCCGTTATGCGTATGCGCTTTCGAAGGGCAGGTTTTTGCCGGCATTGATATATAAATACTTTCGTTTACTTTTGACAAACAGGTGATTGTTATGAAAGAAAAAAACAGGCGGCCGGCGTTCAGTGTAATCGTCCCGGTGTTCAACGGGGAAAAGTACATCGGCGAAGCGCTCAGCAGCGTTTTTGCCGATCCTTTTGATTCTTTTGAGGTGATTGTGGTCGACGATGGGTCAACGGATAATACAGCAAAGATCGCCCGGTCGTTTCCTGAGGCCAGATACCATTATCAGCCAAACCAGGGAGTTGCTGTTGCCGTAAATACCGGCATCGGCATAGCCTCGGGGAAATACATTTCTTTTCTGGGCAGCGATGATATCTGGATGCCCGGCCGGTTTGCAAGATCGTTTGAGGTGCTGGAAAGCAGGCCGGATCTGCAGATCATACTGGGACAACTCATCATGTTCCTCGAAGAGGGATGCATTAAACCAAAAAATATTCCCGAAGAATGGCTTGAAAAACAAATGGACTCGGCCGGAACAGGTGTCATGACAGCAAGACATACCGTTTTTGAGCACGTTGGCCTGTTTAATCCATCGTACCGTGCCGGGTCAGATACAGAGTGGCTGCTCAGGGCAAAAGAGCTGCGTGCAGGCATCGAAAGTGTACCCATACTTTTTATCCGGCGCAGGTTGCACGAAAACAATTTATCCAGTATAGAACCCGGCCAGGCGAAGGCCAATGTTTTTAATATGATACGCGAATCGGTGATCCGGAAAAAGAAATTGAATGAACAATAAAAACGAACCGCTTATCAGTACCATTATCCCCGTATTTAATGGTGCCAGATACATATCCCGGGCCATAGAAAGCATCCTGGAGCAAGGTCACCCAAAAATTGAGATTGTTGTGGTCGACGATGGGTCCACCGACGACACCGCCGCTGTTGTGAAACAATTCGGTGCCCCGGTTTGCTATTTTTACCAGGAAAACGCAGGAATTGCTGCAACGATGAACCATGGTGTGCGGCGGGCGAAAGGCGATCTCTTCTCCTTCCTTGACTCGGACGACTACTGGCTGCCCGGCAAAATATCAAAACAGCTTGAAGTGCTGCGGCAACACCCTGAAATTGATATGGTGTTCGGACATGTGAAACAGTTTTACAGTCCGGAGCTTTCAAAGGAATACAGGGACAAATACGCCTGTCCTGAAAGCCCTTCACCAGGGCACAATTCCGGTTCCATGCTGATCCGCAAGGCCTCTTTCTTCAACGTTGGCTTTTTTGATGAAAAGTTCGCCACAGGGAGTTTTAATGACTGGTATATGCGCGCCGGGGCTGCCGGACTTCAATCCATGATGCTTCCTGATGTGTTCTATATGCGGCGGATACACGATGCCAACCATGGCATCGTGCGTAGGGACAAGTCGCTGGATTATGTAAGGGTTCTAAAGGCCCACCTTGACAGACAACGCAGGGGGGGCAAACAATAACCTTATGCAAAAACCAAATATTTCCGAGGAACAACAGCGGGCCTTTTTTGCGGCCTTTTACGAAGGTTATACCCTTGCAGCCCGGCAAAAAGCGGAGCATCGTCTTATCTGCCGGCTGGCCGGTACGGTCGTTTGCCTCAGCTTTGCGGGCGATGCACTGATCCCCCACCTTGCGCCTGCATTGCGGCATCTGAGAACGGAAGAGGACCTTCGGCCCGACCTGGTCATTCATATATGGGACTCGGAGTCGACCGGTGTAAAGGCTCCCGCTCCACCCTGCGAATGGACCCACTTTACGAACAGGGGTGATCTCTGGGGCTTTGAAAGCAAGCGTATAAAAACAGCCTTTCACTACAGCGAGTACTCCGTGAACCTGATTGATCTTCATGACCGGATTGGTGTGTATTGGGTAAAGACCCCAAGGCATTTTCCCTATTGGGTATATTCCTCGCCCTTCCGCAGCCTGTTTCACTGGTGGTTGAGGGAAAAGGGCGCCCAGCTTGTGCATGCCGCAGCGGTGGGCACGGATGAGGGCGCCGTTTTGATCACCGGGAAGGGGGGAGCCGGAAAATCCTCCACGGCCCTGAGATGCCTGGATGCAGGGTTCCTTTACCTGGGCGACGACTATGTGGTCGTTCGCAAGGACCCGGTCCCGACAGTGCACAGCCTTTACTGCACAGCCAAACTTTCACCGTCCGACATGGAAAGGTTCCCCTCCTTCAAAGATTTTGAAAAGACAGCCTTCCAGGAAAACCCCGACAAGGAGACCCTCTTCCTTTACCCCCGGCTCAAACACCTGGTCAGAGCAGATATGCCCCTGGTGGCCGTGCTTACGCCCGAGATAACCGGTGAGACGCATCCTTCGCTTGAGCCAGCCTCCTTCTGGCATTTGCACCGTTCGATGTCATTCACCACCATGTCGCAACTGCCGGGAGCAGACCATTGGACCCATGAATACCTGGGCGCATTGCTGGAAAAGCTGCCTTGCTTTACCCTCAGGCTGGGGAATTCACGCACGCAGGTGCCGCTGGTCGTGAAGGAGTGCCTGCAGGATAAGGCTTCAATGCCCCCTGCCACGGAAACCCCTGGAGAAGCTTCGGAAAAACCGTTGATAAGCATTATTATCCCCGTGTACAATGGCGAAAAATTCATCCGGCAGGCCATTGATTCTGTTGTGGCACAAAACTATCCGGCCACCGAGATCATTGTCGTGGACGACGGCTCTATCGACAACACCCGGAAGATCATCGAGTCAATGAAGGTGGACATACGATATTTTTATCAGCCAAACCAGGGCCCGGCGGCGGCACGTAACCGTGGGATACAGAATGCCACGGCAGACCTCATCGCCTTCCTGGATGTCGATGATTACTGGCCCGACAACAACCTGAAAATGCTGATGAACGAAATGCAGCAAACCCCGGATATTGATGTTGTCAGAGGATATGCACAACGGGTGCGAGAGCATGGGAGCGGGAGGTTAGAATACCTGGGCAGTCCGAAAGAATCCTTCCCGGATTACATTGGCGCCGGACTATACCGCAGGCCGGTCTTCCAAACCGTGGGATTCTTTGATCCTTTTTTGATCTTTGGTGAAGATGTTGATTGGTACAACCGTGCTGCTGAAAATAATGTCCCGATCAAACGGCTTGAGTTTGTGACCCTGTATGTGCGCAGGGACCACGGTGGCAATATGACGGAAGGGAAAAGCAAGGTGGAGCTGAATGTGCTTAAAACCTTTAAAAAGAAGCTGGACAGGGCGAGAGCAACGGGAAACATCAGGCAGGAACAATAATCCGGTCGAATGAAAAGCAAGCAAACAACGTTTATGCTATTTGGCCAGGGGCGTTCCGGCAGCACCTTGCTGAAGGATCTGCTGGACAGTCATCCCGAAATTCATTGCGACGGGGAGCCCCTTTTCATACATGCTCAAGCAAGCCGTCTAACCAAACATATTGATGGCATACAACCTTTCTTGCGAAAGCATACAAATGCTTGCCGCGCTATCTTTTAAGAAAACAGGAACATGGTCGCTTCCATTCTGATCACCGGCCACACAGGATTTGTTGGCACGAACCTCGTTAGAGCGTTGCAGGATGATTTTGTCCTGTACGGGCTAGATATTGCTGCGGACAATGCCCTGGCAGGGGATGTGTCTGCTGCCGCCGGTGCCGGTCATTCCACCGAAGAGCCCGCAGCTAGCGGGAATGGCGCCGGTGCAAAAATGCCGCTCCTGCCTTCCGGAAACACATTTTCGTGGGACCAGCTGGACAGCCTCCCCGATGCAGATGCCATCATTCACCTGGCGGGAATGGCGCACGACACAGCCAACGTGAGCGCGCCAGAGGAGTACTTCGAGGTGAACCTGGGGCTGACCAAACGCATTTTTGACCATTTCCTGCAATCCAAAGCCACAACCTTTATCTTCTTCAGCTCGGTGAAAGCCATTGCCGACACCGTCGAAGGCGAAACCCTTACAGAAGAACATGCCCCCGGGCCCAAAACCCCCTATGGACAGTCCAAGCTGGCAGCCGAGCGGTATATCCTGGAGCAGACGATGGAACGAAAGAACGATGGAACGACGGAACGATGGAACGACGGAATGATGGAACGAATGAGCGGGGGAACGAGGGAACAGGGGAACGATGGGACGAAAGACCGGGGGAACGAGGGAACAGGGGAACGAGGGAACGATGAGGCGAAAGAGCGGGGTAACGAGGGCGCGAGGGCACGGGGGAATGAGGGAAGGGGAGAACGTGGGGGGGTTGAGGGGAAAAAAGTATACATCCTGCGCCCCGTCATGATCCACGGTCCGGGCAACAAAGGAAATTTGAACCTGCTCTACAAGGTGGTGCAAAAGGGAATTCCCTGGCCGCTGGGCGCCTTTCACAACCAGCGCTCGTTCCTTTCAATCAACAACCTGGAATATGTGATCCGGCAGCTGATTGAAAAGGATATCACCCCGGGCATCTACCAGGTGGCCGATGACGAGCCTGTCTCCACAAATGAGCTCATACGCCTGATGGCCCAATCCATGAACCGGAAGGCACGCATATGGAATCTTCCTCCCGGCATCATCCGGGGCATGGCCCGCACCGGTGACCTGCTGCACCTGCCCCTCAACAGCGAACGCCTGAAAAAACTGACGGAGTCATATATCGTATCCAATACAAAAATCAAAAACGCCCTGGGCATTGAAAAAATGCCCACATCCGCCACCGACGGGATTATCCAGACCCTGAAATCCTTTGCGAATTAATCCGCGTGGCCGCTGGCAGAGACGCACGGCCGTGATTCTCTGCACCACAAACAATAATTATCCCTCATGATCATATACCCATTCATAACCATTATCCTTTTGGGCATCCTGCTCACCTACTTTTACATTGCCCGCAGGTTGGACATCGTGGACAGGCCCAATGAGCGCAGCTCTCACCTGCAGCCCACCATCCGTGGGGGTGGCATCATCTTCCCCGACGCCGCCATCCTGTGGTTCCTGCTGGCCGGCTTTCAGCAACCCTGGGCCATCGGTGGCCTCTTTGTGATCGCCCTGGTAAGCCTGTTCGATGACCTCTGGGGAACGCCGCGTGGCCTCCGCTTCCTTGTGCACCTTGTGGCGGTAAGCCTGCTATTCCTGCAACTAAACATCGCCGGGTTGCCCTGGTATCTGCTTGTGTCAGCCTACATCCTCACCATCGGCTGGATCAACGCCTTCAACTTCATGGACGGCATCAACGGCATCACACCCTTCTATAGCCTTGCCGCCCTGGGCACTTTCATATACGTGAACCGACACATTGGCTTTATCGATGCCGAGCTGTTGTTTTTCCTGGTTATCGCAGTGGTTTTGTTCGCCTGGTTCAACGCACGAAAAAATGCCCGCACCTTCGCAGGCGACGTGGGCAGCATCAGCATGGCATTCCTCCTGGCCTGGATAATGATCGCACTGATCCTCAAAACCGGCCAACCCGCATGGATACTCCTTTTTGCCGTTTACGGGATCGACAGCGCAATAACCATCCTGGCAAGGCTCCGCCGCAAAGAAAACATCTTCAGGGCCCACCGAAGCCACCTCTACCAACTCCTCGCCAACGAACACCAATGGCCACATCTCAAAGTGGCCATCCTGTATGCCCTGTCACAAGCCATAATCAACATTGCCGTCATCTTCCTCGTCTTACAGGGCATCATGACCACCCCCCTCTTCCTGGCCATCCTGGCCATCATTGCCCTCACCTATATCATCATCCGTATCAATCTGGAAAAAGCCCCGGCCCAACAAACATAGGTTCCTGCCTTTCGAGTTGTAGAGACGCACGGCCGTGCGTCTCTACTGTTCCTCTTCTGCGCAAAAAACATTATAGTTCCTCTCCCCGTCCTGATGCCCCATCTGCATCGCCGTCCCGAAGTCGCTGCATGCCTTTTCCCTTTCTCCCAGGCCCAGGAAGCTGAGGCCTCGGATATTTATCATGTAAGGATGCATCCCATAAGCATCCAGGTATCTGTTGATGACA
This sequence comes from Bacteroidales bacterium, assembly GCA_007125585.1. Taxonomy (GTDB): domain Bacteria; phylum Bacteroidota; class Bacteroidia; order Bacteroidales; family UBA7960; genus PUPG01. The sequence goes on along the minus strand of SLCY01000083.1, from coordinate 4,645 downwards.
GCAATGGCCTCGCTGTATTCTGCCAGCTGGTATAATGTTACGGCAAGCCGGCGTTCGGCATTCGGGTCTTCAGGCACCACCTCCAGATAGCGGGTGAGTACCTCAAGGGCTGCATCATATTCGTGGGCATCATAAAGGCGGCGTGCTGTTTCTAGCTTTTCCCTGTTGGGCTCAATATAGTGCCTGTGATATGCCAGGCGGTGGTTCAGCTCAACGAGGGTGTCGTGCGGATTGTAATGCTTCGCCTGCTCCATCAGCTCCCATGCCCTGGCATGGTCGCCCTGGGCAAGATAATAGCCGGCGGCATACACCCAGGCCCGGCTGTTGTATTTTTCTTTTTCCAGGTAACGCCCCAGGTATGGGCCTATTTCCTCTTTCCTGCCTTTTCTGTCAAGGAAGCCGGTGAGCAGGTGAATGTTGTTGAAGTAGTAGGGCTTCAGCCCGTATGCCTTTTTGGAGTATACAAGGGCGCTGTCAAGCATGTTAAGGTTTCTGTACGCCAACGCAATAAAAAACTCCCTTCGCGAATCATACGGATTGGTGCGGCTGTCTTTTAACAGGTCAATGGTTTCGCGGTTTTTGTTTTCCGCAATCAGGTACCGGGCCTTTATGGTCGCTGTCAACTCACCCCATACGCTGATGTTCGGCCATCGGGGAAAGTGATCGTCAAGCCATTCTGAAGACCTGTCCAACGACCCATAAATGATTTCACGGAAAATGAGGCGTTGTGTCCTCAATAATTTAAAATTCAGGTACAGGGTGTATGAAGAAGCCACCATCAATACGATCATCAGGACAGAAAAAAGCCGGGCAAGGGTGTTTCGCCGGCTGTCTTTCGTGTAGCCATTGCCCGGCAGGGGGTCTCCCACATTTTTATCGCCTTCATGCTTTTTGTCCTGAGAAAGGACGGAAACAATGCCAACAGCCAGGTAGACGGCAAACAACATTTGTATCTCCGGACGGTCGGCCGGGAAGTTGAAAAAGCCATCAAAGCTGTAGAACAACAGGCCAAATCCGGCCAGGAACAGGTAGGGATACCTTCGGGTTTCTCTCTCTCGACCAAGGACAGCTTTAAAAAGGTTCCAAAAAATGAATGCAAGGACAAGGATATACAGCAAGCCGCCCACGATGCCTGTTTCTGTCATGATCTCGATAAAGTCGTTGTGCGCCTTGTACATGTAAATAAAATCTGGGTTAACCTGGTTCTCATACTCCAGGATGTTGATCTTCCAGTTGCCGGCACCAATGCCTAGCATCGGGTTGTCCTTTATGATGTCCATTGACCAGAACCACGCGTCTATACGAAGACTTTCTTTTGCGTCATCCTGTATGGTGGCAAGCTGTACCCCGACGGGCTGGACGTGCCGGGTGCCCGTTTTTGTATATAGGTTGGACTGCACATATGAATAAATCAACAACGCAACAATCAGCGATCCCAAAAACCCCGCCAGCATCCGCAGGTGCCCGCCGGCACGCTCCCGGTAGTGATTGTACAATGAATAAGCAGCAAACACCAGGGTGACCACAATCAGTCCGACATAGAACCCCCGGGTGGCCAGAAAAAACGTTGCCAGCATCCCAACAAAAAGTCCGAAGAGCCCCACACGCGACAGCCATCCTTTGAAAAACACATACAAGTAAAGGGCAAAGGGTGTCTTTACAAAAATGGCAGAAGCCAGGATGTTCTTGTTTGAATAGACAGATTTGATGTCATAAATGTTATAAATGTTTCCTTTAATAAACTGGCCGATATAGTAAAAGACGGATAAACTGTCGAATATCAGGAGTACCACCCCCACGGCCACAATCATCCTTACCAGGTGAACGTCGCGCATGAGGATCGCCGACAGCACAAAAGCCGCAGAAAAGACAGAGAACAGCTTTGCAAACTGCAACAATGACTCCCCGATGTTTATGGCCTGGGTGAAAGACAACAGCACCACCACCAGGAAGGCGCCATAAGCCAGCCCCGCCCTGGTTTCGAAAAAACGCATCAAGACGCCTGGCTCCCTGCGTATCGAAGGGCTGGCAATCAGAAATACAAAAGCCACCAGGTTGAGGGCCGACAGCGTCAGGAACTTGGAGGCGTTGGAGTCCAGCGCCATCCAGTTGGGCGTGAAGGTCACGACGAAGATGTATGCCAGGATGATCAATGCACCCGGTATGTGCGACAACTGAATCAGCGGCTTCTTGCCCACCTTCCTGTCACGCCGCCCCCGTTGCAAATGTCGCTCCGGCCTTTGATTAAGATCTTTCCTTCCCGGAGACCTCTTTTTCTTTCTGGTCATTGTCTATGCTATTTAATGACGTCTTGTTTCTTTCCCTTTTCCTGATAAGAAGCGATTGGCTGTTGCCTTTGGGCTATCAGCACATTAGCTAATTAGCACATTGGCACATCAGCACATTAACCCGTTCTGTAAAGTTAAAACATTTTGTAACTTTACCCGGCATCCGTTTTTGATTCAACGGGGGCGTCTCACCATCACACAACCGAATCCGGACAAGGAGCCATGCCAATAAAACAGCCACAAAAACCATCATTCCTCTTCAAGCCGGTGCTGGCCCTGTACAGGTATTATGCTGAACGTTTTGCGCCACAATGGCTTGTCTTGGCTTTTGACCTGCTGGTGGTCTTCGTTTTCTTTTATGTTGCCTTTTCCATACGGCTTAACTTCGACATGGCCGACTTTGACCTGTTGGCGGAAACACCCCAGGCTCTTTTCGTAACGGTGGTTTATGCCCTGTCGTTTTACCGGTTCCGGTCTTACTCGGGCATCGTCCGGCACACAGGCCTCAATGATGCGTTTCGGGTCTTTCAGGCCACGGGCATGGCCTTCCTTTTGCTGATGTTGGCCGGGGCCGTTTTTCGTCTGGCGAATGTGGGTTTGCCGTGGACGACCTCCTTTGCCGTATACCTGATCCATTTCCTTTTGACCTATTTTGTGCTCATCGGGACCCGGATTGTTGTAAAGACCGCCTTTTCGAAAGTGTTGCGCGCGGGCACCGACAAGGGGCGCCGGGTGATCATCTTCGGAGCGGGTGCTTCCGGCCTGATGGCCCGTAACGCCCTGGTGAACGACCCGGGCACCATCTACGACATTGTTGCCTTTGCCGACGACAACCCTCGAAAGGTCAACAAGATGCTTGAGGGGATTCCGGTGATGTTTCCCGGAAAGGTGCTGAATGAGGCCTTTGTGAAACGCTCCGGGGCCGACCTGCTCATCATCTCCATACAAAACATGAATCCCGAAAGGAGGGCTGAGGTCATCGAGCAGGCACTGGAACAGGAGCTGGAGGTGAAGGTGGTGCCACCGCTCGAGCACTGGGTGCAAGGCAGGCTTTCTCCTGCCCAGCTGCAGAAGGTGCGCATCGAAGACCTCATGGAGAGGGAACAGATCATAATGGACGGCGCCAACGTGCAGGCCGACATTCGCGACAAGGTGGTCATGGTGACGGGCGCGGCAGGCTCCATAGGGGCCGAGATCACCAAACAGGTCCTTGCCTTCGGGCCCGCAAAGCTCATCCTCCTCGATCAGGCCGAAACAGCCCTCTATGACCTCCAGCATGAGATCAACAGCGACAACACCTACAGGACCCTGGCCCCCCTTGCCGAATACATCGTGGCCAACGTGAAGGACCCCCGCCGCATGGAAGAAGTGTTCAAACAACATGTTCCTGACATTGTCTACCATGCGGCTGCCTACAAGCACGTGCCGCTGATGGAGTCGTTCCCGTACGAAGCCCTGCTGACCAACGTGTTTGGCACCAAAACCGTCGCAGACCTGTCTGTCCGGTACGGGACAAAGAAGTTTGTGCTGGTCTCTACCGACAAGGCTGTTAACCCCTCCAGCGTCATGGGCGCCTCCAAGCGCATTGCAGAAATATATGCCCAAAGCATGGGCAACGACACCACACAATTTATCACCACGCGCTTTGGCAATGTGCTTGACTCCAGCGGCTCTGTCATCCCGCTGTTTCGCAAACAGATAGACCGGGGCGGACCGGTAACCGTGACCCATAAAGAGATCACCCGGTTTTTTATGATGATCTCCGAAGCGTGTAACCTGGTCCTCGAGGCCGGCGCCATGGGCAAAGGCGGCGAGATATTCCTTTTCGACATGGGCGAGCCGGTGAAAATACTCGACCTTGCACACAAGATGATACGGCTGAGCGGCCTGGAGCCCAACAAAGACATCATCATCCATGAAACAGGGCTGCGGCCGGGAGAAAAACTCTATGAAGAGGTCCTTAACATCGAAGAAAACACCATCCCTACATACCACCCCAAGATCCTTCACGCCCGCGTCCGCTCCAACGACAAAGAGACCGTCCGCCGTCAGCTGAACGAACTATATGCGCTGATACAGGATGGCGACGACTTCATGCTGGTGGCCAAAATGAAAGAGATGGTGCCGGAGTACCGGAGCGAGAACTCGGTCTATAGCCGGCTGGATGATTAATGTGCTGATGTGCTGATGTGCTGATGTGCCAATGTGCCAATGTGCTGATGTGCTGATGTGCTGATGTGCTGATGTGCTAATGTGCTGATGTGCCAATGTGCTGATGTGCTGATGTGCTGATGTGCTAATGTGCTGATGTGCTGATGTGCTGATGTGCTAATGTGCTGATGTGCTGATGTGCTGAT